>JAUXCK010000070.1 GCA_030618925.1 Desulfobacteraceae bacterium | reverse complement strand
GTTTTATCTATCTATTTATAAATCAACTTTGGCTATTTATAAATCAACTTTGGCTATTTATAAATCAACTTCGGCGCTTCGAGCACCACCTTGGTATCCGGTGGAACAGATTCCGTGATCCAGACATTTCCCCCTATCACAGAACGCGCGCCAATAACCGTTTCTCCGCCAAGAATTGTGGCGCCTGAATAGACAATAACATCATCTTCAATGGTGGGGTGTCTCTTTCTGTCTCTGTATCTCTTTCCCGCCTCCTTTGGCAGTGAAAGGGCGCCAATGGTGACACCCTGATAGATACGGACATTTTGCCCGATCTCTGCGGTCTCACCGATCACAACACCGGTTCCGTGATCAATCACAAAACTCTCACCGATGTCGGCCGCCGGATGGATATCGATTCCCGTGACACTGTGGGCGTGTTCTGCCATGATACGCGGAAGCAGGGGCACGCCCTGTTTATAAATTTCATGTGCCACACGATAGACTGTTACAGCAAATATTCCGGGATAGCTGAAAATAATTTCATCATAGCTCCGTGCGGCAGGGTCCCCTTCAAAGGTTGCCCGGATATCTGTGGCAAGCATTTTCCGAAGGGTTGGAATCAGTTCCAGCATATCAAGGGCGACCTTCTGCCCCTGTTCACTGCACTCTACACAAGCCTTATCATATCTGAAACAGTCGTGCCGGACACTATTTGTTATCTGCTCCGACAGACTGTCAAAGAGAAGGATGACGGATTGCCCCATATAATATTTAAGATTTGCCGGATCTATCTTCCCCCTGGTGAAATATCCAGGGAACAGAATTTCCTTGAACCTGTCTATAATGTCAATAGCAGACCGGTTGGATGGTATTGGATCATAGTCAATATGGGTATAGCATGTGGTATCGTCACAATGCCGAATAATTGCCTCAGCGATTCCCGGCAGCTGTTCTCTATACCCCAGCAACGTCTCGGCTTCTGTTTTGCATGTGGGTCCTGATTTCATTTTGTCCATCCATTCTTATAATTTTTACGAACACGTGTGTTATTTCCATCTCGCTTTCTAATTCGATAATTCCAGCATTCGATCAAGCGCTGCCCGGGCATCAGCCCTGACCCCTTCAGCAACCTCAACCACATTGAACCGCCCGATGTTCTCCAAACTGGACAAAAGGCTTTTCAGATCAATCTTGAACATATTCGGGCACAAGGAGTCGTGAAGCGGTATGATCTTCTTGTGGGGATATTCAACTGCCAGCCGTTTCACCAGATTTATTTCCGTGCCGATAATCACAGTTGATCCTTTGGGCGCCTCTTTTACGGTTTTAACAATAAAACTTGTAGACCCTGTGGCGTCTGACAGTTTCACGACCTCCTGGGTGCATTCCGGATGGACGACAATTCTGGCATCCGGAAATTGCTGCCGCATTTCCTGAATGTGTTCCACCCGGAAGCGGGTGTGAACCAGACAATATCCTTTCCAGAGAATCACTCTGGCCTTCTGAATACTTTCCTCAGTATTCCCGCCCAGGGGTTTTTCCGGATTCCAGACAATCATCTCCTCTTCCGGAATCCCCATCTGATTTCCGGTATTTCGGCCAAGGTGCTCATCTGGAAAGAAAAACACCTTTCCACGCCGGTCAAAGGCCCACTGGAAAGCATCCCCTGCGTTAGATGACGTACAGACGGCTCCGCCGTTTCGGCCGCAAAATGCTTTAATCCGGGCATCGGAATTCATATAAACAAGCGGCGTTATTGAATCCTTTCCGACAATTTTGACAACCTCGTGCCATGCCTTCCGGACAATGTATTCATCCGCCATATCTGCCATCCAGCATCCTGCTTCACGATCGGGAATCTGAACGGTCTGATGCGACCCGGCAAGAATCGCCGCACTTTCCGCCATAAAATGAACCCCGCAAAATACGATGAACCGGGCATTCTGATCCGACGCTGCCTTCTGTGACAATCCATAAGAATCACCTCGATAATGGCCCAGATCGACAACCTCTTTCCGCTGGTAATGATGTGTCAGAATAATCAGCTCCTTCCCCAGTTTTTCTTTAATCTGACGTACCTTTTCTGAAAGCACTTTGATGTCTACTTCTTTTTTAATCGTTTTCTCCTTCATTCGCTCTGCCCTATTCTCCACCGTCTTCTCCATCATCCTCTAATTGATGCGTCTTTCCATGCAGAAATCCGACACGATACCTTTCCTTTCCCCGGCTGTTGCAGTGCACAACACTTTTACACTCAGGAGGCTTCCATGATGACCACCCCGTCCTCTAAGGATATCTCCCCGCCTTCGATGATCTTTGCAAACACGCCCTCTGTGGGCATAATACACCCTCCGGCTTTGTAATAGATGGCGCATTTGTTGTGGCACACCTTACCAATCTGGGAAATCTCAACGATTGCAGATCCACCCAGTTTTACCCGGGTGCCAACGGGAACGGACTTCCAGTCAATGCCAATGGTGGCAATATTTTCGGCAAAATCCCCGAATGCCACATCCAACCCGTTTTCACGCGCCTTGCTGATACTCTCAGAAGAAAGGAAGCTCACCTGCCGCTGCCCGGGACCTGCATGGGCATCCCCATCAAATCCGTGATCCGGAATAAGGGTACCTGTTTTAATACACGACTTTTGTGTCCCCTTTTTTTTGCTGATGGCAATGGAAACAATTTTCATTTTATTCTGACCTCCTCTTTTTATCCCCTGATTTTACGATTGCCGATTAAAAAAATTCCATATGTGGCAAAAATATTCGGCAGGGTTTTAATAATTTTTCCATCCTTATTGTCATTACAGGGTTTAATCGCCGCCTCCCTGATGATGCCAAACCCCACCTGCCGTGAAAACGCTCTGAAATCCTTAATGCCGAGGACACGAATATTGGGTGTATTGTACCATTCATAGGGCAATTCCCTGGTCTTTGGAACATACCCTGTCCATAAAAGCTGCAGCCGAATCCGCCAATGACAAAAATTCGGAAAGCTGACAATTCCCATATTTCCCACACGCAGCATGGTTCGAATCAGCTGGGCAGGTTCGTATACCTGTTGCAGAGTCTGGCTTAGGATCACATAATCAAAATGGTTGTCCGGATAATCCAGGATCTCCTCATTTATATCTCCCTGCAGCACAGACAACCCTTTTTCAATACACGCGGCAACTCGGGACTCCTTGATTTCAATCCCTGTTTCTTCTACTTTTTTGTTCTTCTTCAAAAAATAAAGCAGCTCTCCATCACCGCATCCAAGACCGAGCACTTTTGATTCCGGCTTGATCCATGAAGCGATCATCCGGAGATCGAACCGTGTGTCACTGCTTTCAGTTTTCATTAGACACGCCTTCTAAAAAACCGTTGATCAAATTTGACAGTCTTTCATTGGGAAGAAGAAAAGCATCATGCCCGCATTCCGCTTCTATCTCACAGAAACTTACATTGAGTCCGTTCTTTTTCATTCCCTGCACCATCGCTTTTGATTGATAGGTCGGATACAGCCAGTCAGAAGTAAAGGAGATAACCAGAAACTTGGTAGATGCCCTGTCAAAGGCTTTCACAACGGATCCCGAACCATACTTCTTCCCCAGATCAAAGTAATCTGCTGCCTTGGTGATGTATAGAAATGAGTTGGCGTCAAATCGTTCAACAAATTTTGTGCCCTGGTGCCGGAGATAGCTTTCCACCTGGAAATCAGCCTCGAAGTTAAAGGAAAAATCGCGTTTATCCTGCAGTCGCCGCCCAAATTTTAATCGCATGGACTCATCAGACAGGTAGGTAATATGGCCGATCATCCTTGCGACAGCTAATCCGAGACCGGGTTTTTCCCCTGAATAATAATAGCCGCTGTTCCAGTTCGGATCAGACATGATCGCCTGTCTGGCCACCTCGTTGAATGCGATGGCAAGTGCTGAATGCCTTGTCGTGGTTGCCAGGGGTATGGCAGACAGGACAATTTCCGGATATCTGATACTCCATTCCAATACCTGCATGCCGCCAATAGACCCGCCGATAACAGACAGGACTTTTTTTATTCCCAGGTGATCAAGCAGTTTTCTCTGTGCCAAAACCATATCACCGATGGTGATCACCGGAAAATCGAAACCATAGGGTTTTCCTGTTCCCGGGTTAATGGAAGAAGGGCCTGTGGTTCCCATGCAGCTTCCCAGGATATTAGAACAGATGACAAAATATTTGTCCGTATCAATCCCTTTTCCAGGCCCTACCATAATGTCCCACCAGCCCGGTTTTGAATCCGCTTCACGGTAAACCCCGGCCATGTGGGAATCTCCTGATAAGGCATGGAGAACTAAAATTGCATTATTTTTTCCCTGATTCAAGGTACCGCATGTTTCATACGCAATGGTCACTGGACCCAGGGTTAAACCACTTTCAAGAACCATCTCATGGGGCGGTTCTGCAAAGGTGAAAAATTGTTTTTGCACCTGCCCTACGGACGCCTCATTTTCATCAGGCCCACTGTATTCACTCATTTTAGAACCTGTTCAATGCCTGTTTCAGGTCTTTGCAAATATCTTCTACTGCCTCGATGCCGACAGAGAGCCGGATCATATCCGGCGCAATGGCCAACGCCTCCCTTTTTGACTCATCAAATGATACGTACTGAGTCGAATAAGGATGAATCACCAGGGTCTTACAGTCACCCAGGTTTGCAAGATGGTAAATCAGCTTAAGGCCGTCAATAAACTTGAAACAGGCGGCCTGGTCTTTTAAACCAAATGTCAGCATGCCGCCGAATCCTTTTCCCTCAAACTGTTTTTTTGCCATTTCGTGAGAAGGATTGTCCTCGAGCCCGGGATAATTGACCCAGGTGATTTCCGGAATTTCCTTGAGGAATCCGGCCACTTCCAGGGTATTTTCCATATGCCGTTCCATACGAATGGCAAGCGTATCCAGTCCGATAATGGTGAGGAACGCATGAAATGGTGCCTGGGTGGTCCCGAAATTAATGTGGTGTTCACGCCAGGCTTTGTCTAAAAAAGCCAGAGGGCCTTTCCGGTCGATAAAAGGCTTGAAGTCTGGAAAGCGATCTTCGGGCCATGAGAATTCCCCCCCGTCGATGATCACACCCCCGGTTGCCGCGCCATGCCCGCTGAGGTATTTGGTGGTTGAATGAAGCACGATATCTGCGCCAAGGTCCAAAGGCCGGCACAGGTAGGGTGTGGCGATGGTGTTGTCCACGATTAAGGGCAAGCCGTATCTATGGGCGATGGCAGCCGTCTTTTCAAGATCGGGAATGTCCATCTTGGGGTTCCCAATGGTTTCGAGATAAATAAAACGTGTTCTGGCATTAATGGCTTTTTCGATTTCATCTAAATCACTAGATTCAACCAGGCGCACTGTCATATCATACTTTTTAAACACATTCGTAAAAAGAAGATAGGTGGACATAAAAAGAGAATTTCCGGCCACGAACTCATCTCCGGCACGGAGAAGCGCCATACAGGCATTTGTAATGGCAGCCATTCCCGATGCTGTCACCACTGCACCAAGGCCACCCTCGAGAAGGGTTAGTTTCTCCTCCAGGTTACGGATAGTAGGGTTGGACAGGCGGCCATAGATATGACCGGTTTTTTGACCTGAAAAGGTTTGGCTCAGACTCTCGGCTGTCGCGTGTCGATGGGATACGGTTTGAAAAATGGGTGCCAGTGTGGCACCCTGCCAGTCCTCTGAAGACGGTGGGCCGTGAATAACCCTGGTGTTAAAATGATATTCTTCTTTTGGTGCCATGATCAGGCCTCCGGGTAAACGAGAAAGTTATCAGGCGTTGTTCAAAACAATAATCAATTGGAGAGCTCTCTATTCTATAAACGTAAACACCTCGCAGGACCGACAAATTTTTATTTTTTCATTCCAGTTCTTTTTGGGCTCGCCATCACAAATCGTTCCATTAATATACCAGCAAAGATTCCCCGCCTTGAATTCCCAGGCAGGACATAATTTTTTTTGTTCTGGCGGGCACTTTGTGATTACCCAGCATGGTTTTGGGTTACCGCTTCTTTTTCCGGCTCTTGTGACCAGGAAAAGAATCTGACGCTCTACATGAGACGGCACGGTCCGCCAGCCCTGCTCATAACTGTGAACCGTTTTCACCGACTTTCCAATCAAATGCGCCATTTGTTTTTGCGTCTTTTTCATTTGTTTTCTGAAATATGCAAACTCTCCGCTGTCCATGGAAATCTCCGTCGTAATTTTACTGAAACTGAGGAACCCGGGCAACCCCTATGGGAGGAATCTCCAATCCGGTCCCCGCCCAACACCTCATAACACATTGTTTTTAAAGAATTATGACCTATTATGACAGGACACTTTAGCTTCTACCACATTGTGGTATAAAGTGTCAACAAAAAAATCTCTGGAAAAAATCAGGGAAATATTTCTTGCTTAAAACCCCACAATGTGGTATCACGACAACCAAGAACCATAACGCCGCCCATGCCATGCATCATAAACCATATGATGAAATATCATCTGCTGCAGAGGGGGCATCTGGTTTAAACAAAGTTATCAGAGTCGGAATTTTGCACCAACTTGCATGAGGTTAAAATGGAAGCCGTATCATATGATTATTTGGACAATGTTGTCAACATCTGGCGCTTTGGGCGGAAATTAACCAAACACCCTTATCTGGCCTATTTTAATATCAAATATTTTGCCCCTCCTATGATCAAGCTGAATTTTTTTAACAGGGCTGAGTTAAAATTTGCTTTTGAATCAATAGGCCAGGGACAGCTCTCCCCCCAGGAACTCAAGGCCATGTACTATTGTCTTGATGCATTAGTGGAATCTGTTGGTGGCGTATTGGCGGCAGCCAGGAATAATGAACCCGTTGTCTGGTTTGATTACACTGTTCCGTCTATCATTCTGAATGCTTTCGGTGTGGCGAGCATTTGCACATCCATGGTCAGCAAAACACCCAACTATCTGGGAGCCGACTGCCTGATCGAACATTTTGAAGCCGCTGAAAATGCAGGCGTCAGCAGTGAGATCTGCTCCATGACACGGCTCCCCTTAGGTGCTGTGCTGATGAATCAGATGCCAAAGCCGGTTGCCTTATTGACCACCGCGCAACCCTGTGATTCAGGCCGCACCGTCAGCCAGATGCTTGATTATCTTGCCGATGCACCATCTTTTGTCATAGATTCGATCTACGACAAGGATGAAGAATCCATCGGCCATTATTCAGCCGACATTATGGCCATGATTGAATTTCTGGAAAAAATTCTGGATCGAAAGCTGGATTGGGATAAACTCAAAACGCATGTAGAAGAACTCAACCTGTTCAATTACTATCTCCGGGAAGTCAGCCAGATGCACAGAGCGATTCCCTCTCCCGGGCTTGGATTTATTTTCCTGGAAAGCTCATGGCCCCTTCGGCTTTTTGCTTCAGGATATCCCTCGGCAACAAAATTCGGAAAAACAATATATGACATCGGCAAGCAGCGGATAACAAAAGATCTTCACAAGCGAAAAAAGGAAGAAAAAATCCGTGTCATGATCTCCGGCGCCCCAATGTATTTTATGGATATTTATCTGTGGATGCAAAAAGAATTCCATGCATATGTGGTAGCAGATTACCTGGTACAGACAGCGAATCCCGAAATTGACACATCCACCAGGGAGTCCATGATTCGAGGGCTCGCTATTGACAACCTGCACCTGGGAATGTTGCGACAAAGTCATGGCCCGGTCGAGTTCATTATTGAAGATATTGAAAACCTCATTGATGAATACTCACCTGACTGTCTTATCTTTTGCGGCAACATACACTGCAAACATAAAAAGTCGGTTCCTAAAATTATAAATGATACCTGCAAGAAAACCGGTGTGCCGACACTAAACATGTCCCTGGATCTTTTCGATCCAAGAGCGAATTCCGAAGACACCATTAAAAAACAAATCAAAGATTTTTTTATCAACAACGGGTTAGTATAATGGAAATTTTAAAAGAGCTGGAAACAATCGCCAAACAAAATGTCAACACAACGCTTGAAAGTGCACGCAGCAACGGGAAAAAGATAATGGGTTATTTCTGTTCCTATGTACCCGAGGAGGTCATCCATGCGGCAGGATTTATTCCCTATCGAATGAGAGCGGTTGAAAGCCCGGGAACAAGTCTGGGGGATACCTATTTTGCACCGTCCATTTGTTCTTTTGTCAGGCACTGTTTCAGCAAAGCATTAAATGGCGATTTTGACTTTCTGGATGGCGTCATTTTCATGAACGGTTGTGATCACAACAGGCGGATGCATGATAACTGGCGGTATGCCAAAATCAAACCCGAATTTTTATACATGCTCCCGGTGCCCCATGTGGTCTCAGATGCTTCAACCCAAAAATACATGAATGAAATAAAAAAACTGGCCCGTGCCATGGAGACTGAATTTGACGTGACCATTACAGCCCGGGCCCTTGAAGATGCCATCATACTTTACAATAAAAAGAGAGATCTTTTAACCCGGATATATGAAAACAGGAAGAAAAAAGAAGTCCCCATTAAAGGGAGCGAGTTTTTAAGTATCATGCTGGCCATCACCGCGCTTCCGATTGATATTGCAATCGAAAAGCTGGAGCTGGTATTAAAGGGATTGGAAGGAAGAGTCGTCTCCTCTGATGATGATCTGCGTCTTTTTATGGCCGCCGTCTGCACCGAAGAGATTGAACATATGGAACTCATCGAAAACAGTGGGGGGATAGTGGTAGCAGATAAAATATGTCTTGGCAGGTCTCATTTTCACACCCTGGTAGAACTAAAAGACGACCCCATCAGGGCCATTGCAAAAAGGTATCTGACCCATCTTTCCTGCCCTAGAATGATGGATGATATGAGAAGAAGAATGGCGTACATGCATGATGAGATTAAAGAATACAATGTAGATGCGATTATTGTGGAGAAACTGGAATTTTGCACCCTCATGGCCGGGGAGACATTCCTCTATAAAAATGAAGCCGGGAAAATAGATTTTCCAATCCTTTCCCTTGACAGGGAACTTTTTGGTGGGGGAACAGGACAAATTAAAACAAGGGTTCAGGCATTTTTCGAACAAGTTCGAAATATAAAAGAAATGTCTCAAAATTAAATGACTTGATAGTCGACAGGATATAACGATGATAGCAGCAGGATGTGATATCGGCTCTCTCACAGCCAAGGCGGTGATTATAAGAGATGGATCAATTGTTTCAAAAAAAATTATTCGTGTAAAGGAGACAGCTTTAAAATCTGCTGAAACCGTCATGTCCATGGTCACATCAGAGGCTGGTCTTAAGATGGAAGATATTGATTCCTGCTGTACAACCGGATACGGAAGGTATGATATCCCGTTTTCCGACATGAATAAAAGTCAAATATCCTGCCATGGGCTGGGTGCTTTCTGGCTTGACAGGTCTATCAGAACCATTATCGATATCGGCGGGCAGGACTGCAAGGCGGTTGCAGTCGGCGAAAACGGGATGGTAAAAGATTTTATCATGAATGAAAAGTGCGCTGCCGGCACCGGAAGAAGTCTTGAAATACTCGCAAAGACGATCGGGATAGAACTTGAGGAGCTTGGCCCTGTTTCTTTAAAATCAAAAAAAGAAGTGGAACTCGCTAACAAATGCAGCATTTTTATGGAGCTTGATGTGATTCAGCACCTTTATAACAAAACAAAAATACGGGATATCGCAAACGCCATAAACACAGCGGTCGCAAGACGGGTTGTGCAGTTGTCAAAAGCAGTCCGCCTGGAAAATGATATCTGCATTACGGGCGGTGTATCAAAAAATATCGGTGTGGTTAATAAACTTGAAGAAATGCTGAAAATAAAATTCAAACAGCTCCCGGAAGACCCACAACTGATGGGTGCAATGGGCGCCGCTGTTTTTGCCGCAAAGATAAATTAAGCGGAGGAGAATTTTTAAATCATGATTTCAATGGGCTATGATGCCGGCACACGGTTTATAAAGGCATGTGTCATTCAGGATGG
>JAUXCK010000295.1 GCA_030618925.1 Desulfobacteraceae bacterium | reverse complement strand
TAGGGACCTGGAACTGACCAATGGGTTTAATGACACCTGGAAAAGGGGGTGCAGGTTTTAAGGGGCCGGACGGGCACCAATGGCGGGGTTGCTTTTTTCTTGACTTGGCAGGTAATCTCATTTAGAACCAACCTGTGTCCATTCACGAATTGTTTTTGGGAACCAATTAACCTTCGATGAGCATCCGCTATTGCGGAACCATAATCAACAATTGAAAGTCTGTTTTGACCTCTCTTTTCCGGAAACGACATGAGATCGTCCGACCCGGATGGATAATTGATTAAAAACAACAAGGAAAAATTATGAGTTGGGACTGGGAAAAACTTCAGCAAAAAAATCGGCAGCACAGTCAGCAGCAGGGCGGCGGTATTCCGCCCCAGATGGATGAGTTGTTAAACAAGCTCAAAGGGCTAAAATTCTCCGGCGGACCGGTTCTGATTTTAATCGGCATTATCGTTATTTTTTTCGCATCTTCAATGGTTTATACTGTGGGTGTTGACGAAGTCGGAGTGATTCAGCGGTTTGGAAAATATATCCGCACCACTCAATCCGGTCTGAATTTCAAACTGCCGGCCGGCATTGAAAAGGTCACCAAGGTAAAGGTCAAACGCGTGTATAAGGAAGAGTTTGGATTTAAGTCGGTTCGGACAAGCCGGTCGCGGTTTTCATCGGCAAGCGACAATATCAGTGAAGCGCTGATGCTGACGGGTGATCTCAATGTTGCCGTGGTGCCATGGATCGTACAGTACAGGATCAAGGACCCGTATAATTATCTGTTTAAAGTTTATAACGTTAACGGGATATTAAGGGATATGGCCGAATCGTCCATGCGGCTGGTGGTGGGGGACCGGAGCATCAACGAGGTGATCAGCAAACGGGAAGAGATTGCCGTTGAAGCCCGGGAGATCCTGCAGGCCGATCTCGACCAGGCCGAAGCCGGCATCTATATAGTGACCATAGAAATGAAAAAAACCAATGTGCCCGGGCCGGTTCAGCCGGCATTTAATGAGGTGAACCAGGCCACCCAGGAAAAGGAAAAAATGATTTACCAGGCCAGAGAGGATTATAACAAAGCGATTCCAGCCGCAAGAGGTGAAGCGGATAGAACCATTAAGGCCGCAGAAGGCTATGCCCTGGATCGCGTCAACAGGGCCGAAGGCGATGCCACACGGTTCACGGCCCTTTACAAAGAGTACAGCAAGGCCAAGGAGATTACCAAACGCCGCATCTACCTCGAGCACCTGAAAGAGCTTTTTCCCAAATTGGGAGATAAATATATTATTGATTCAGACCAGAAAAATGTATTGCCTTTCTTAAACCTTGGAAAACAGGAAAAAATTCAAAAATGAAACTTAGCAATATAATCTTAATTATTGTCGGTCTTGTGGTCTTCGGGGTCTATGCAGCCGCTTTTGTGGTGGATGAAACAGAGCAGATGGTGGTCACCCGTTTTGGTAAGGTGGCGGGCGAGCCCAAGACCGAGCCGGGCCTTTATTTTAAAATTCCTGTTATTGAAATCGCCAACCCGTTTCCTAAAAATCTTCAGGTGTGGGATGGGGATGCAGGGCAGATTCCGACCCTGGACAAAACTTATATCTGGGTCGACACCTTTGCCCGGTGGAAAATTGTGGATCCAATTCGGTTTTTCCAAACCGTTAATAATCGAACGAGTGCGCTGGGCCGTTTGGATGACATCATTGATCCTGCTGTTCGAAATTTCATCACCTCCTATTCTCTCATTGAGAGCGTGCGCAAAAGCAATCGGCCGCTGGTTTTTGAGATCGAAGGGCAGCAGAGCAAAGGTAGGGGACCTCAGTATGCCATAGAAACAGGAAGAGAAAAAATAACCGCCGGTATCATGGAACAGGCCCAGCCCAAACTGAAAGAGTTCGGGATCGAGCTGGTTGATGTTAAAATCAAAAGAATCAATTATGTCGAAGAGGTCAGAAAATCCGTTTACGGGCGGATGATTGCCGAACGCAAGCAGATTGCTGAAAAATTCCGCTCCGAGGGCACGGGTGAGGCCAGAAAAATACTGGGTGAAAAAGAACGGGATTTGAAAAAAATTACCTCCGAGGCGTATAAAACAGCTCAGGAAATTAAAGGAAAGGCCGATGCTCATGTGACAAAGCTGTTTGCCAAGGCCTATGGTGTTGACCCGCAGTTTTATTCATTCACCAAGACCCTTGAAATTTATAGCAGTACATTCGATGACAAGAGTACGGTGGTGCTTTCAACAGATTCCGAGTTCCTCAAGTATTTTAAAGGCTATTCTGAATAACCGTAAAGACGGAATTCAGCTTTCCCCCCTGACACCCAGGCCTGAAAAGATGGCAGGGGGATAGAACGCGATGACAAAACAAAAAAAAGCGCCAGGCATATTTTGTGCCGGTGCTTTTTTTGTTTGATATAATAAGGAGGTGTGGCTTATCTGCCTTTTCTTCTCTGGTGCCGCGTGCGTGCCAGCAGCTTTCTGTGTTTGTGCTTACGCATTTTTTTTCTTCTTTTTTTGATTACACTGCCCAATGGACCACCTCCAATCTTGACTAAAGATAAAATTAAATATAAAAAAATATCCTTACCATTATTTGAAATTGTTTGTCCACCTTTTTTTTATCGAAAACATTTTTATGGCAAAATTGCAAAAATTTAAAAGTGACCAGATAAAGACGATAAACAATTCTGTGGCCATGGCTGAGGAGCTTGTGTGTAATTTTTTTAAAATGTCGGCCAATCAATGGCTCCGGCACAGGTATGATGTTAAAACACTGGTGGACCTGGATGAGGAGGAGATCGTTCAAGGCCCTTTTGCGCAGATCATCCGATATAAAGGCAGGAAAAAAGATACGTCTCTGGGTTCTTCGACATATGATTTTTATAAGATTTGCCTGCAGGACCACGCCATTATTTCCGTTTTGGATCGCGACGCGTCTTTGATGCTTTTTTCCTTTGTTCTGTATGTGGTGACCCATGAGCTGATCCATATTGTTCGATTCGCCAAATTCCTGATGAGTTTTGATGCCTCGCCTGACCAGAAAATTGAGGAAGAGACCATAGTTCATGAAAAAACCCATGAAATTCTTTTTGGTCTCAGGGTGCCGGGTTTGAAGGCGGCGTTTGAATTTTATGAAAAATGGCGCAGACCAATAGATGACCTGAAAATTTAATTATGATACATAAGAAAATAATTTTATTAGAAAAACTGATCCCTATTTCTTGACAAAAAAAAAACACTGACTATATTAAATCTGTCCTTGTAAACAGCGGGCGTTACTTGCTAACGATTTGGTTTACTAGGCACTTTCAAAGAGGAGATTTAAAAGATGCCCATATATGAATATGAATGTACAGCCTGCGGCAAGATTGAGGAGGCCATCCAGAACTTTTCAGACAAAGCCCTGACAAAATGCCCCCATTGTTCTGGAAAGCTGCAGAAATTAATATCGCAGAGTACATTTCATTTAAAAGGGTCCGGGTGGTATGTGACTGATTATGCCAATGGGGCGAAACCCCCGGCATCTTCCTCTGATAAAAGCAAAGATTCAACCAAAGATTCAGTCAAAGACAAAACAACAAAGAAGACTGAAAAAACCGTGAGCAAAACCTCGGAAGATTAAAATCGCCGGTTTCGGCGCACCTGCTTTGGCGGTGGTCACCCTGTGAGTGATGCCGGTAACACCCGCCCCAGGTAAATGATGACGAGCAGGAACCAAACAGAATCAAGATAAAATGATCAGAAGGCGGTATCCCGCCGGCGGGTCATTATAATCAAATCATATATGTTATGTTCAGGAAGCTGAAAGCAATTCGCAGTTGATGAAAACTTGTAAAATGGGATTAAAAAAAGGAGAAAAGGAAACATGAAAATTAAACCATTACAGGACCGGATTTTAGTACAGCGTGTTGAAGAGGAACAACAGACAAAAGGCGGGATCATTATTCCGGACACTGCCAAGGAAAAACCCATCGAAGGCAAGGTCGTTGCTGCCGGAGGCGGGCGTGTCGGTGATGACGGGAAGAAAATTCCCCTGGAGGTCAAAAAGGGCGATCGGATTCTGTTCGGCAAATACGGTGGGACCGAGGTTAAGATCGATGGAGACGAATATTTGATCATGCGTGAAGATGACGTTCTTGGAATTATTGAATAATAATATTATTAGGGAGGACAGAAAAAGATGGCTAAAGAAATAAAATACGATGCAAAAGCCCGTGAAGCAATGCTTGCCGGGGTACAAAAATTAGCAGATGCCGTAGTTGTAACCCTGGGCCCCAAAGGAAGAAATGTTGTTCTTGATAAATCCTGGGGTTCTCCCACGGTTACCAAAGACGGTGTGACAGTCGCAAAGGAAATTGACCTGGAAGACAAGTTTGAAAACATGGGCGCCCAGATGGTCCGTGAAGTTGCTTCCAAAACCAACGATGTTGCCGGTGACGGCACAACAACAGCGACCGTTCTGGCTCAGTCAATCGTTCAGGAAGGCCTCAAAGCAGTCGCAGCTT
>JAUXCK010000328.1 GCA_030618925.1 Desulfobacteraceae bacterium | reverse complement strand
GCTGTATCTTTTTTTGTTCCATAATTAATCCGGCGGTCAATCAATCCGAATCCTTAAAATGTGGTTTCCGTTTTTCTCGCAATGCATTGACACCTTCTTTAAAATCTCCGGTCATGTAATTAATCGCTTGATAGGATGCCTGCCGGTGCAGTGTTTCCTCAAGGGAACTCGATCCGGCAGCCGGGATGGAATCTTTCATCATTTTTATCGGCAAATCCGGCATGGCACAAATTTTTCGGGCCAGCTCAAAAGCTTTGTCCATTAACCCCTCATCAGGAACCACATGATTTACCAGCCCGATACGATGCGCTTCCGCTGCCGGAATAATATCTCCTGTCATCAATAATTCGTATGTTTTTGCTTGGCCGACACTGTTCAGAAGCAGGTATTCCGATCCCATGCCCGGATGCAGACCGATCCTCACAAAGGGAAAACCGATTTTCGCGCTTTCAGCAGCAATACGCATATCACATGCCACGGCCAGGCAGCCCCCGGCACCAATGGCATGTCCGTTAATGGCTGCGATGGTGGGAATCCTTAAGGTTCGGATGCTGAGAAAACAATTGTAGAAGTCAAAGGATTGTTTTTTTTGTTTGCCCGGATCCATCCCGAAACCGGAAGCGATTTTGTCCAGATTGCCCCCAGCGCTAAAGGCCCTGCCGGCGCCTGTTACAATCAATACCTTTGGCAGTGAATTTTGTTTTAGCTGCTGAATTGTTTCATTAAACACCACTGCCATCTCGTCGCTCATGGCATTTAACCTGTCCGGTTCATTGAGGGTCAGTACACAAACCCGATCTTTGAAATCCACCAATACCGGTTTTTCACTCATTTCCTTCTCCCTGATGGTTGAATAGAGTATTATATTTAATCGATAACAAGGTTAAGGCAGAGTGTCAATATTATATGGTGCATCCTCCAGCATATTCTGGATGGTTTTATTTTTCTCGACCCACAGCGTATTTACCCATTCCTGGAAATTGTTACGAAATTCGGGATCGTTAAAATAATCTCCAATAATTTCATCGTTAATGGGCAGGGCCTCCACATTGACGATAACCTTAGGTACCTTTCCGCATAGGAATCCCCAGAAATTCTGAGCGCCCTCCGGGTAGATAATCGTCACATTTAACAAACTGCTCAGATATTCCCCCATTGCATCGAGGACAAATGCAATACCGCCTGCCTTTGGTTTCAAAAGATGGGTGAACGGGGATTGCTGCCTGTTGTGTGTTTTTGTTGTAAACCGGGTGCCTTCGACAAAATTGATCACTGACACCGGTATCGTTTTGAACTTCTGACATGCCTTTTTGGTGATCTCAATATCTTTTCCCTTCAAATGAGGATGTTTCCTTAAAAATTCTTTTGAATATCTTTTCATGAACGGGAAATCAAGCGCCCACCAGGCAAGCCCCAGAACCGGCACCCAGATAAGCTCCTTTTTTAGAAAAAATTTTAAAAATGGAATCCGGCGGAGAAAAACAGCTTGCAGTACAAGGATATCGGCCCATGACTGGTGATTCGAAACCACCAGATACCAGTCCTTTTTCTTCAGGGTTTCAACACCCTGAATATCCCACTCAATGTCATTGATCATCCATAAGATAAACGTGTTCAGGCTCACCCAGGTTGTTGCGATCCCCGTGAGTATGACGTCACATATTTTGCGCCACACCCTTACCGGGAAGATGAACTTTAGAATTGCAATAATAAAAAGAGGGGTGCACATGATAAGTGTTTGTAATGCAATCAGTGTAATGCATATCATCCCCTTGATTTGACCTGGCAAAAAACTCAACATTTTTTTAATCCCTTTCCGGAGTCTGTTCGACAATCTTTCAGGAGCCGTTATTTTATTTTACCATAATAATAAAATTCTTATCTTTTTAATGCAGAACTCGTTTGATGAACAGTTCATTTTCAGGTTTTACAAAAATTTTACAAATTTAGTTTTTATTTGCCCCATCTTGACATGAAATCTATTTTCCGATATACACATCTCGAAGCCTTAATAACCTGAAATAAAATACGATTTCTTTTCAAAGCAGATTCAAACGGGGAAAAAGAAATGAAGTACCCGAGATGCTTGATTAAAAATCCAGATGCCGATTGCGGTGTTTTGGGTGAGTCATGTGCCCAATGCTGTGGGGACATGGGACTCTATCTTTGACACAAAAAGACAATCCTTTTCCTTTTCGTAAATCAGACAAGATTAAGGAGGTACTCCATGATCAGCACAAGGCTTAAATCGTTCTTTCTCATCGCAATTATCACTTCCCTGGTAGTTGCCTTCATCGGATACTATTACACTCAAAAGGATTTGCCTCCATACCCGAAGAGAATAGTGTCTGAAAACGGAAATCTTCTATCCGGAAAACAACAAATCATGGCCGGGCAGCAAGTCTGGCAAAAGTATGGTCTCATGGATCTTGGCAGTGTATGGGGACACGGAACCTACAGAGGACCTGATTTTACCGCGCAGGCCCTGCATCACATGGGGCAGAATATGAGGGAAACCATGGCCAGAGAAAAGTATGGTGCCTCTTACGCGACGCTGGCCACCGGTTCAAAGGGCAGTCTGGATGCAGTTGTCATTAACCAGATCAAGACCAATCGATACGATTCATCGAGTGACACGCTGACCCTGAGTCCTCATCAGGCCGCCGCCCTCATGAAAAATCGCGAATTTTATAACAATCTTTTTGCAAATGGAGACAGCAGAGGACCGATCCTGCCCGACACCATTAAAAATGCCGATGAAAGGCAAAACCTGGGTGATTTCTTTTTCTGGACAGCCTGGTGTGCAGGCACCATCCGTCCGGGGGACAGCCACACGTATACCAATAACTGGCCCCATGACCCTGCCGTGGGAAATGTTGTCTCGGGCATGGCTTTGGTCTGGTCCGCGATTTCAATTGTCATATTTGGCCTTTTCCTGGGCATCATTATTTTTATTTTTCACAAATACGAATTTAATAGAGGGGCGATTTCGTATAAGCCGGAGCCTGCCCTTGCGATGGCTTCTGCCGCTATTTCCCCAAGTCAGAAAAAGACCGCCAAGTTTTTTCTGGTCGTGGCAGCACTTTTTTTCGTGCAGACCAACATGGGGGGGTTGATGGCCCATTATACGGTTCATCCCGGTTCTTTTTACGGTCTGGATGCCATCGCTCGATTTATCCCGTATAACTGGGTAAAAACCTGGCACCTTCAACTGGCGGTATTTTGGATTTCAGTCTCCTGGATCGGCATGACCCTCTTTGTGGCACCGCGGGTCGGGGGCAAGGAGCCGGTTGCCCAGGGATTTTTAGTTGATGTCCTTTTCGTGGCCGTGCTGATTGTTGCTGTGGGGAGTCTCACAGGAGAGGTGCTGGGCATAAAAGGGTATCTTGGAAAATATTGGTTCTGGTTGGGGCATCAGGGATGGGAGTTTCTGGAACTCGGCCGGTTGTGGCAGATCCTCTTGATGGTAGGATTAATTATCTGGCTTTTTCTCGTTGTTCGGGCATTGAAGGATCATTTTGCCCCCGGCAAGGACAAATGGGGATTGCCCCATTTCCTGGTTTATTCCGGCGTTGCCGTTGTCGGTTTTTTTGGTTTCGGCCTTTTGTACAATCCCCAAACCCATTTGACGATTGCCGATTTCTGGCGGTGGTGGGTCGTGCATACCTGGGTGGAAGGGGCCTTTGAATTTTTTGCAGCAGCAGCCATTGTTTTCGTCATGATTAATCTGGGTCTGGTAAAGGCGGAAGCCGGCATGCGTACCGTATACTTCACCGTAGGAATTGCCCTGTCTGCCGGTATCGTCGGTGTGGGCCACCATTATTACTGGTTTGGAGAACCTTCGTTATGGCTGGCCCTGGGGTCATCGATTTCTGCCCTGGAACCCATCCCCATTCTTCTGCTTTTGTCCGAGGTATGGCACAGCCAGAAGGCACTCGTAAAAGCCGGGAGCAACTTTCCATACAGGTACCCGCTGATGTTCCTTATGGTTGCCGTCTTGTGGGAATTTTTAGGT
>JAUXCK010000069.1 GCA_030618925.1 Desulfobacteraceae bacterium | reverse complement strand
TTTAAAACAGATGAAGGATACGAAACTCATTGACAAAACCACTCACGACCAGGCGGTTAATGAGCCTCTCGATCTCACAAACCAACCCAAATCATCTGTAGAAGCACCTTATTTCATAGACTATTTAAAAAAACAACTCGAAGAAATGCTGGGGTCGACACAGCTGTACAGGGGCGGGCTGATTATTTTTACGACCCTGGATTTTGAGTTGCAGAAGGCTGCTGAGGCAGCGGTTGAGAAACGGCTTTCAGAACTTGAAAGGCGCATGACCCGGAACAATATTAAAAACCCGGCCCCCCAGTGTGCTGTTTTGTCCCTTGATGTAAAATCCGGGGGTATTCTATCCATGGTGGGGGGAAGGTCCTATCTTAAAAGCGCGTTCAACAGAGCGGTTTCAGCAAAAAGGCAGCCAGGTTCAGCATTTAAGCCCATCCTCTATGCCTGTGCGATTGAGCAGGGCTTTCCCCAGAGCACGCTGCTTCTGGACGCACCGGTTGTTTTTCCAGGTGCCGGCAAAGAAAAAGTGTGGAAGCCGGAGAATTTTTCGAATACTTACAGCGGAGAAATTTCTTTCAGAAAAGCCCTGGCCCAGTCCAAAAATATTCCTGCCATCCGGCTCATTGAGAGGCTGGGCGTCTCATCGGTCATTAATTTTGCCCATGGGCTGGGTGTTGAGTCCCGCCTGGCCCCCTATCTTTCGCTGGCGTTGGGCACTTCAGAGATGACATTAATTGAATTGACGGCAGCCTTTGCTGTTTTTCCCAATCAGGGAAAGGTTGTCAAACCGTTTGGCATCACAGAGATCCAGGATCACAGGGGACGGGTGATCTGGCGTGTAAAACCGGTCAAAAAAGTGGCCATGTCAAGGGCCGGCGCCGCGATTATGACTGATATGCTGACAGGCGTCATTAAGGAAGGAACCGGAAGGAAGGCACGGGTCCTCAGGCAGCCGATCGCCGGGAAAACCGGTACGACAAACGACTGTAACGACGCACTGTTTTTGGGATTTTCTCCTTCGGTTGTTACCGGGGTATGGGTGGGCCAGGATACGCCCGACACGCTCGGGAATCAGGAGACAGGGGCAAAAGCGGCGCTTCCGGTATGGATCGATGTCATGAAGAACGCACAGGCGCATCAGGCCGGGGTGTATTTCGATTTTCCAGACGACGTTGTCAGGGTCCGGTTTGATACGACCACCGGTCTTCCTGAAACGGAGAATAAACCAAATGCCGTGGAAGCGCTTTTTAAAAAAGGGACAGAGCCCGGAAGACGTGGGTATTAAGCCTTGAATCCAAGGGGTGAAAACAGTATACCATAAAGTCCGGTCGGCGGCGTGCGAAAAGGGGACGATGAATCCATTCTAAGGAGAAATTTGTATGAAAGCGCTCGAATTTTTTGATCATATTGTTAAACACCCAGGGGAATACGCTGAAAAATGGAAAAAAGAGACCCATGGAAAGGTGATCGGGCATTTCTGCTCATACACCCCTGTGGAGATCATCACTGCCGCAGGGGCACTGCCTTTCAGGATTTTTAGTTCTGGTGTCGATATTTCAAAGGCAGATGCCCATTTACAGGCATACAGCTGCAGCCTGGTACGCGGTGCGCTGGAAGATGCGCTTTCAGGGCAGCTTGATTTTCTGGATGGGACGGTGTTTCCTCACACCTGCGACTCGATCCAGCGCCTGTCTGATATCTGGCGTATGAACACGAACTTTGGATTTCATTCAGACCTGATATTGCCGGTCAAACTGATCGGCGAGAGTGCCGGAGAATATATGACGGCTGTTCTGCGAAAATTCAAGGAGGCGCTTGAAAAAAATATAGGGGTCAGGATTTCAGAAGAAGACCTGAAAAAAGGGATCGAAACCTGCAACAGGGTCAGGGAGAACCTGGGCAGGCTCTATTCGCTGCGCCAAAAAAATCTCCATGTCATTCAAAGCAGTGATGTCCATACCATTTTTAAAGCATCCATGATCATGGATGCTAAGCAGGCAGCGGAAAAGCTCCATGGTCTTGTCGTTGAATTAGAAGGTGAATTAGAAGGTGAACTGGAAGGCGAATCCAAAGGCGATAATGACGCGTCAGTACCGGAGCGCAAACGGCTGGTCCTTTCCGGCGGGCTCTGCACCATGCCGGATATTTATGACATCGTAGAAACCGCCGGCGGGGCAGTGGTCTGGGATGATTTCTGTACAGGGTCAAGATATTTTGAGGGGGAAATCGAGGAAATGAATGACCCCATTGCCGCCATCGCATCTCGATATCTGAAACGGGTGAATTGTCCGGCAAAACACTCCGGTGTGTTATCCCGGGGGGAATATCTGGTGGAGAAGGTCCGGCAAAATCAGGCTGACGGCGTCATTTTTCTGTTTTTGAAATTTTGCGACCCCCATGCATTTGATTACCCCTATATGAAGGAGATGCTTGAAAAACAGGGGGTTCCGAGCATGCTGTTTGAGATAGAGGATCAGACCTCTTCAGAGGGCCAGTTGAAAACAAGATGTGAGGCGTTTATGGAAATGTTGTGATGCGTGTTGATGGGGGCGAGCGTCACTTTGCCCTTTTAAGAATGATGGGCGTATAAAGGAGAAAAGCATGACGGAATCTCAGAAGCCGATAGACCCTGAAAAGGAAAAAAGAAAAATAAAATCCGACAAAAGAATGAAAGAAATAATGACGGAATACTATGTGGAGGCAAAAACCCCCAGGGAACAGCGGGGTAAAAAAATAGCCTGGATAACGAGCGGGGGCCCGGTCGAACCGCTGATCTGCATGGATATTATCCCGGTCTACCCGGAAAATTACGGCGCCATGATCGGGGCAAGCAAAATGGGGGTTGATCTTTGCGAGAAATCAGAAGAGATGGGGTATTCCCGGGATCTTTGCTCTTATGCCAGGGCCGATATTGCCAGTGCCACGGTAAATGGTGGCCCAATCGGCGGACTGCCCGAACCGGACATGCTGATCTGCTGTAATAATATCTGCGGGACTGTCTTGAAGTGGTACGAAGTGCAGGCCAGATATTTTAAGGTGCCGCTCTTTATCCTTGATACCCCGATTTGTCACACGGAATTCACAAAAGAGATGCGGCAGTATGTGGTTAAGCAGATTAAGGAATATATCGCATTCCTTGAAGACGTGTGCGGGAAGCCGTTTGATTATGACAGAATGGATGAGGTCGGGGCCCTGTCCTTCAGGGGCCAGGAATTGTGGCAGGCGATTCTTGATACAACCATGCATAAGCCGGCACCCATAACTTGCTTTGATGCCTTTTTTCACCTTGCCATGATTGTCACCCTGAGAGGCACCCGGACAGTTGTGGATTATTACGAAATGCTGCTGGCTGAAATGAAGGAACGAATTGCCGCCGGCATCGGCATGATTCCGGATGAAAAACACCGTCTGCTTTGGGACAACCTTCCCATCTGGTATAAGATGAGATGGCTGTCCGATAAATTTGCATCCCATAATGCTTGCCTGGTGGCTGACACATACACATCCGGATGGACCAGTTCCATGAAATACCTTGACCCCGATGATTTCCTTGGCTCTCTGGCCGAGGGGTATACCCGGATTTTTCTGAATGCCGGCACGGATATCATGGCGGACAACATTATGGGAATGGCAGAAAAATATGATGCCGTGGGTGTGGTGTTTCACTCCAACCGGAGCTGCAAGCCTTACTCCCTGGGGCAGTATGATATCCAGAGAATCGTTCAGGAAAAAATGGGGCTCCCCACGCTGATGATCGAGGCAGACATGGTGGACGAAAGGAGCTTTTCAGAAAGCCAGATCGATACACGGATAGATGCGTTTATTGAAATGCTATAATTCGAGCGAAGAGGACCGAAGAATGATCACAGCAGGTATTGACGTGGGGTCTATCAGCACCAAGGCAGCAATCGTAAAAGATCATGTCGTATTGGCAACAAAGGTGATTCAGACCGGATACAATGCCCAGAACGCCGGCCGGAAGGTTTTTGATGAGATTCAGGCGGAGACCGGGATTTCATCTTCACAGATTCAAGCAGTGGTTGCAACCGGATATGGCAGGAAAAGTGTCACCTTTGCAGACAAGGCAGTCACTGAAATCACCTGTCATGCGGTGGGTGCTCATTATCTTAATCCGGAGATCCGCTCAATCATTGATATCGGGGGTCAGGACAGCAAAGCAATCATCATCGATGAAAAGGGCAGGGTAAAAGATTTTGCCATGAACGATAAATGTGCGGCCGGCACCGGCCGATTTTTGGAAGTCATGGCACGGGCCCTTGAAGTCGATCTGGATGCCTTTGGGGAAATGTCGCTTACTGCGGATAAAACGTCTGCCATCAGCAGTCTTTGTACGGTGTTTGCCGAATCAGAGGTTATTTCTTTGATTTCAAAGGGAGAGAAGCGGGAAAATATTATCGCCGGGATTCACGCATCCATCGGCGCAAGGGTGATGGCCATGGGAAACCGGATTGGTCTAAAGGCACCCGTCATGATGACGGGCGGGGTTGCGATGAACATCGGGGTTGTCAAAGCGCTCGAGGAAAAACTCAATTCATCCCTGGTTGTATCAAAAAGCGCCCAGGTGACCGGTGCGATTGGTGCAGCATTAATTGCTGAAACAGTAAAAGGAGGAAATAATGAGTGACTTATCCTACAACCTTGATGACAAAGTTATCCTGGTCACAGGGGGAAGCAGGGGGATCGGATTTGAAATTGTAAAACAGCTGCTCCGGCAAAATGCCAGGGTTGTGATCTGTGGAAGAAAACAGGCCGGCCTGGACGAGGCTGTCTCATCACTTGCTGAAGCAGGGGATCGTTTGCTGGCAATTCCTGCCCACATTGCAAAGGAAGAGGATGTTGATCATTTATTTGATCAGGCCATAAAAACCTTTGGCAGGATAGATGGCCTTGTCAACAATGTGGGCATGAATATTGTGACCAGCCTGGTTGATGCCGACCCTTCCCTGTGGCAGAAAATTATTGATTCTAACCTGTCCGGCACATTTTTATGTTCGAGAAAAGCCGCCCAGGTGATGCGTGAGCAAAAAAGAGGAAAGATTGTCAGCATGTCATCTATTGCCGGCCGGCGCGCTGCCCCGGCCATGGGAATATATGGCATTGCCAAGGCTGGAATTGAGATGATGACAAAGGTGCTGGCATTAGAGCTGGCCGGGTTTAACATCCAGGTAAATGCTGTTGCCCCGGGCATGGTCAAAACCGATTTCAGCAAACCGTTCTGGTCCAATGAGGATATTTATCACCAGATCGTTAAAACCATACCCCTGGGCAGGATACCGGAGCCGATTGAAATCGCCCATCCTGTCATGTTTTTATGCTCTGAAGGGGCGGATTTTATTACCGGTCAGACGATAATAGTGGATGGCGGGGCCTGTGCCATCTAGTCGGTTGGGGTGAGCGAAGCGAAACCCAACAACGAAGCGAAGCCCAACGAATCTATTTGGTTGGTTATAAGTGTGTTTTGCCTATGAGCTGCCTGGAATCACTTGTGCAGATTTTTCAAGAATTCAACCCGACCAAAATACCTGACCGGCGGCATATGGCCAGGGCCGGTGTTGGGGCGATTCTTCGGGAGAAATCCCACTTAAACGGGATCAGTGTGCTGCTTATTCGCAGGGCGGAAAGGCAAGGGGACCCCTGGTCCGGCCATATGGCATTTCCCGGTGGTCGCATGGAAAAGGATGATTCAAATATTTTTGCCACCACCATACGTGAAGCAAGGGAAGAGATCGGAATCGATCTTAATCAGGATGCCGCCTGTATCGGCCGGCTTTCAGACCTGCCCGTAACAACCCATGACCGGAAATTCCCCATGGCGCTGACCCCTTTTGTGTTCCGTCTTGAAAAAGAACCCGAGTGGCAGTTGAATGATGAGGTTGTTGAAAAAATGTGGGTACCGTTTTCCTTTTTTAAAAATGATGAAAACCGGAAAAAAATGGAATGGACATCGGGCGGAAAAACACATGAGCTTCCCTGCTATGATTATCAAGACAGGCGCATCTGGGGGCTGACCCTTGCGATGCTTGATGAGTTGGTCAATTTGTCCGCAACCAAAAGAACGGAGCATTGAAATGGGTAAAGACGCTGAAATGTCATTGGCCGACAGCGACATTTTAACCAGAGTGACCAAATATAATCTGATTCGATCCGAGCGGATGCTTCATATTGATGTGCATGAGGCATTGGCCGGAAAATTGGCCGGAAAATTTGTTGCTGTTCCAAATCTGATCAACATTGTGGCCATGCAGGAATACCAGGGTGCCGGCGAAACGGAAAAAGAAGCCCTGAGGGACTGTCTTAACAAGATTAAGGATGTGTCTTTTGAGGCGATTTTTCCCCAAAAAGAAAAAACCTGATGGATTAAATTTTGGAAAAATAGGGCGAAAGATTAACGTGTTAACAATCCGTCAACAGCTGATTTGTCTTCTGGAAAAAGGTGAGATGAACGCCCGGGAGCTGTCCCGTGAATTAAAAATTCGAGAAAAGGAAGTTTACGATCATCTTTACCATATTCAGCGGACCCTGAAGACCCGGGCAAAGACACTTCACATCGATCCTTTTTATTGTTTGGTGTGCGGTTATATTTTTGAAGACCGGAAACGACTGACCCGACCGGGCCGTTGTCCAAAGTGCAGACAGGGGCATATCGAGGTCGCAGCTTACCGGATAGTTTGACAGAAGACAGTAAAGCTAAAAAGGAGCTGAAAATGCAAAGTCCGGATAAAGTCGAGGGCAGCCGGGAACAAAAAGAACATTAAGCCGTCACCCCTGACAGCGCCATGAAGCTCAATTTTTCCCATTATTTTTTATTCTTTCTGATCATTCTTATTTTATTTGCGTGCTACAAAATTATCCAGCCCTATCAGCATGCCATTATTCTGGCCATCATTTTAGCCGCCATCCTCAACCCCGTTCATCGGAGAATTGTGAGATGGGTCCGCGGCAGGGAAAACCTGGGGGCATTTTTATCCTGTGTTTTTTTAACCCTTGTTGTTGTGCTGCCATTGCTGCTGATTTCTTTTGCGCTGATCCGGCAGGGGATTGAGACCATGAACGCCATGCATGACTGGGTTGTTCAAGGGGGCCACACGAAATTGTTGACACACCCGGTCAGTGTAAAGCTGCTGGCATGGGGTCATAAGATTCTGCCGGATGTGCAAAAGATTTTTTCAGATGTCGACCCCGGGAAGTTGAAATTAGATCAAATTTTACTTCAGGTGACCTCAGCGGCCGGCAAGATACTCATTAGCCAGGGCGGCCATATGGTGGGGAATATGGCCTCTCTTGTCGGGAAATTTTTTCTGATGCTGTTTGCGTTTTTCTTCATGATTCGGGACCAGGAGAAAATGTCAAAAAGCATTCGCCACCTGATTCCTCTGGACGCACATCAGGAAGATCAGATCATGTCCAAAATCAAGGCGGTTGCACAATCTGCCATCCTGGGGACCTTTGTCACCGCCATCGCCCAGGGTGCTGCCGGCGGTCTGGTCTTCTGGATTTCCGGCCTTCCAGGGCTTTTCTGGGGTATGGTCATGGCGTTTGCTTCTCTGATCCCCATGGTGGGTACGGCCTTAATCTGGGTGCCGGCTGCCGTCTATCTTTTTATTTCAGGAAGCTGGGGGTATGGCATATTCATGGTTGTGTGGTGCGTTGTTGTCGTCGGCAGCATCGATAATTTTCTTCGACCCCTCTTTATGCAGGGGTCGGCAGGGATGAGTACCCTGATGATATTTTTTGCGATCCTGGGGGGCATCAGCTATTTTGGTCTGATAGGGCTTCTTTACGGGCCTCTGATTTTTGGTCTCGCCCTTGTACTTTTATATATATACAGTGTGGAATTTGAATCCTTTCTGGATCGTCAGGACAGGGTCCAATGATCTCAAGATTAAAACAGCCCGTAAACACCCGGCAGGATTAGAAGGAGGCGGACATGTCAAAAAATGTTTTGGTTCCTGTTGCAGACGGGACTGAAGAGATCGAAGCCGTGAGCACGATTGATGTTTTGCGGCGGGCCGGTGCCGGTGTGACGGTTGCCTCGGTCAATGCACTGCAGATTAAGGCTTCCAGGGGCGTTAACCTTGTCGCAGATTGCCTGATTGGCGATTGTGTGGATAAATCGTATGATTTGATCGCGCTTCCAGGCGGAATCCCGGGTGCAGAGCATCTCAGGGATTCAAAAGACCTCCTGGGAATACTGAAGAATCAGAAGCAGGCAGGAAGATATATCGCCGCCATTTGTGCTGCACCTGCGGTGATTCTTGCACATCACGGGTTAATTGAGTCGGAAAAAGTGACCTGCCATCCATTTTTTTTTCACCGGTTAGACCCTCATGACAGGGTTGAGCTGCCGGTTGTAGCAGACGGGGCGTGTATTACCAGCCGCGGCGCAGGGACTGCCGTACAGTTTGCGCTGAAGCTGGTCGAAATTCTTTATGGCAGGGAAAAGGCCAATGAGATCGCCGGGGCGATGGTAACGACATTGGATAAGGATCGCAGCGCCCTTCTTTCTTGATAACGGAAGTTTTACGGTTGACGTCTGTCTGGAAAGAAAGAAATTGAAAGCCAAAGGGGTACACGGCACCAAATTGTGTAAAAGGGTTGTCTGGCTGGAGGAATTATGAAAAGCAAGGTGTATTTTGCTGACTTGAGGGCATCTTATAAAGAGGGTCTGATTGACAAGCTCGGCAGGCTGATCCGTACTGCCGGGCTGGAGAAAATTGTTCAAGAGAGAGATCTTTCCGCCATAAAGCTCCATTTCGGCGAACTGGGGAACACGGCCTTTGTCCGTCCTCTGTTTATCAGAAAAATTGTGGGCGATATCAAAGGAACAGGCGGAATGCCTTTTTTAACGGATGCAAATACTTTGTATGCAGGAACACGCAGCAATGCCGTCGATCATATCAGGACGGCTATCCAGAACGGATTTGCATATTCTGTGGTGGAGGCGCCCATTGTTATTGCAGATGGGCTGAGAGGAAAGAGCGAGGTTCCGGTCCGTATCAACCA
Source organism: Desulfobacteraceae bacterium (assembly GCA_030618925.1). Classification (GTDB taxonomy): domain Bacteria; phylum Desulfobacterota; class Desulfobacteria; order Desulfobacterales; family SURF-7; genus JAUXCK01. Next base: position 1,019 of record JAUXCK010000069.1, on the reverse strand, counting down.
GAAACGATTTAAGGACGTTTATATCGGCTCAGAGATTGTCCGGGCGGACGCGTTGATATCTGTTGCGCATTTTAAGGGGCATGAACTTGCCGGGTTTGGAGGCACCCTTAAAAATGTAGGAATGGGGTGTGCTTCCCGCAAGGGAAAATTGGCCCAGCACTCCACAGTGAGTCCCAAGGTGATACGGAAAAGGTGCACCGGCTGCAAAGACTGTATCGGGCATTGTTCCCAGTATGCCATCTCCTTAAAGGATGAAAAGGCAGTGATTGATCCGGAAAAATGCATCGGCTGCGGTGAATGTATACTCATCTGCCAAAACAAAGCCGTTCAGATCCGGTGGAACCAGTCCATACCTGTGTTTCTTGAAAATATGATCGAATATACCTATGGGGCATTACTGGACAAGGCAGGAAAAGCCCTGTTTATCAATTTTATAATCAATGTGTCGCCTGCATGCGACTGCGTCTCACATAGCGATGCATCTATTGTCAGAGATATCGGCATTGTTGCGTCAACAGATCCTGTGGCCATAGACCAGGCATCGGTTGACCTCGTCAACAGGGAACCCGCTTTGCCGGGAACATGCTTAACGGAAAATACCGGTCCGGGGGAGGATAAATTTAAAGGCATTTATCCCAAGGTGGATTGGGCCCATCAGTTTGATTATGCGGAAAGTATCGGCCTCGGAACCCGCAGCTATGACCTCGAGACGCTATGATCGGAGACGCTGCTCCCGCATCACACAAACAGCAATTTACCGGCCACGTCCTGCCCGGCCACAGTCAAGCAGGTGTTTTTCGGGTCAATGACTTCGCCGACTTCGTGTAACGCATTATCCGGGGCATTATTGACTTCACTCAAATGGGCAAGAATAACATGGTCCAGGTGGTCATGCCGTACTTCCATCACGAGGGTTTTTGCTTCCTGGTTGGAGAGATGCCCCTTCCTGCTTTTTATTCTCTGTTTTAAGGGCCAGGGGTACGGACCGGTCGACAGCATGTGAGGGTCATGATTGGCTT
>JAUXCK010000028.1 GCA_030618925.1 Desulfobacteraceae bacterium | reverse complement strand
TGATGAATCTGAATGAATTTTTTAAAACCTATGAGGCGCCGGCTGTACGCCAAAGAAAAAACCTGTTCCGGACTGTTGTTAAAGACCTCCGAAAAAGAATTTTATCAAACGAAAAATACAGGGAGCAATCTGAGAAAAACCGGAATCTTTTCAAAATGCATGTGCGTCATTACCTGGAATTCTGCCAAATGCCCCATGTTGGGCGACTTAAAAAGAATGTCTTTTCATTTTATCTGAAAGCCATTGCGCGCTATCTGAAACACCGGCCTGACGGTAGACAGATCATTCTGCATTTGAGAAAAAATGATAAAAAAAAAGTCGCAGCAAAATATCAACGGCTTTTCAATATTCACGAAACGTCTGTGGAGATACTGATTGAAGAAACAAATACAGAAACGTTTGGTCTTTTTCAAATGCTGATGTTCACCCTGCTGGACGATCCTGATCATGAGGGGATCCATCGATTTATTGAAAGAAGACCGGTGACATATGACGCAACATCAGACAGATTTATCCAGGACCCTCAGAACTCAGGAGGGGCCTCATGAGCAGACCTTGTTCGTACCATCGTTCATGCCCGACCCGGGAGACCATGTGCGGTCTTGAAATTATCACCACCGGCAAAGACATGATATCCATCCGTACATAGGCGGGAAAAGTCTATAATTGCAATAGACTTGAAAAACCATGTCAGGATGGTGTATAACCTTGCTGACAAATTTGGGGGAGTTCAACGAACCGCTGACATATCAACTTAACCCCCTGACCCGGAAGGTTAAACCAAGCCTGAAGTGACGGAACAAAAAGATCAGGACTCAAGGCAACCCGCGCGCAATGTGGCGGGATAAAGAAAGCAACCATTAGCAATGACGCAAGCTATTGAAAATATAAGATTAAAATTAACGCCCATGATTGAGCAGTACCTGTCCATTAAAGAAAAATACAAGGACACGATACTCTTTTACAGAATGGGTGATTTTTATGAAATGTTTTTTGAAGATGCGATTATCGCATCAAAAATACTTGAAATCACATTAACATCGCGGAATAAAAAAGATGAATCCGCCGTCCCCATGTGCGGCTTCCCGGTACGGGCCATTGACAATTACATCGGACGGCTGATTGGCAAGGGCCATAAAGTAGCCATCTGCGAACAGGTTGAAGACCCGGCCTCTGCCAAAGGCCTTGTCAAAAGAGATGTCGTCCGTGTCATCACACCGGGCATGATCATCGATAACGCGCTTCTTGATGAAAAATCGAATAATTATATTCTTGCCATCACCCGCAACCATACCACCATCGGGTTTTCCTATCTTGACATCTCAACCGGCTTATTCCGTATTTCTGAATCAGACCGGCCCGGCACTGTATTGGATGAATCCTCCCGTATCTCTCCAAGTGAGATCCTGTTCCCGGAATTTTTCAGGGAAAATCCTGAATTTGAATCCATGGTCAGCGCTTTCCCCGAAAAATCAATATCATTTCTTGCCGACAAAGCCTTTGACCCGAAAAACGGCAAGGAGATGCTGATTGAACAATTCAACACCCGAAGCTTAGAGGGATTCGGCTGTGAACAGGCTGAAACCGGCATCAGTGCAGCCGGCGCGCTTCTCTCCTATGTTCGTGAAACCCAAAAACAGAAAACAGAACATATCAACAGCATTGAATGGTATTCCCTGGATGATTTTCTCATGATTGATGATATAAGCTGCCGGAATCTTGAGATTATGGCCAACCTCAGAACAGGCAGCAGACAGGGAACCCTTCTGGCCATCATAGACCGGTGCGTCACCGCTATGGGCGGCCGTCTTCTGAAACAATGGATCAGGTATCCATTGATTGATCCAAAACAAATTCAATTGAGGCTATCGGCGGTCAAAGAAGTAAAGCAACACAATGACATCAGAAATCGTATCCGGGACCTTTTAAAATCTGTATATGATCTTGAACGGCTCTCAAGCAAAATCACCATGGGGCGCGGCAATGCAAGGGATCTCACTGCACTGAAAAATTCCATTCAGTCATTTCCTGACATTTTTTCATGCCTGACTCACTTAAAATCGCATCTGACGCGACTCAATGACGATTCAACTCCCCGAATGCTCGAGGACCTTTACGCGCTTGCGGAACAAATCGAATGTGCTATTCGTGAAGATGCGCCGCCCACCATCAATGAAGGCGGCATCATCAAACCCGGTTACAATAAAGAACTCGACGAACTTTCCAAAATAAACCGGGATGGCAAGGGATGGCTGGCAAAGCTTGAAGCGGATGAAAAACAAAACACTGGTATCAACTCATTGAAAGTTAAATACAACAAGGTTTTCGGGTACTATATTGAAGTCCCAAAAGCCCGCTCATCTGCCGTGCCACCCCACTATGTCCGCAAGCAAACCCTGGTCAATGCCGAACGGTATATTACAGATGAATTGAAAACATATGAAATAACGGTCCTGAATGCCCAGGAAAAAATGGCTGATTTAGAATTCAGGCTTTTTAACGACATCAGAAAAAAAGTCATCGAACATAACCGGCCACTCTTGCAGGTGGCAGGATTTATTGCCCGGCTTGATTGTCTGTTCAATTTTGCAGACATCGCTGAACAGAATAATTATTCAAAACCGGATATTAATACCCAAGGGGTGATACAAATCGAGGACGGGCGTCATCCGGTTGTGGAAAAAATGATTGCAGGCGAACGGTTTGTACCCAACACCATCAGGCTAGACGATGCAGAGAATCAGATCCTCATCATCACCGGCCCGAACATGGCCGGAAAATCGACAATCCTAAGACAGGTGGCGCTTCTTGTCCTCATGGCCCAAATGGGTTCCTTTGTGCCTGCAGCCAGTGCTTCCATATCTGTGACAGACAGAATCTTTACCCGGGTCGGCGCACTTGACAATCTATCCTCTGGACAAAGCACTTTTATGGTCGAGATGGAAGAAACAGCCAACATCATGAACAATGCCGGTTCAAAAAGCCTTATCATTATGGATGAGATCGGCAGGGGCACGAGTACGTTTGACGGATTGAGCATCGCCTGGGCTGTTGCAGAATATCTCCATGATCTGTGCGGCACCGGGGTAAAAACCCTGTTTGCCACTCATTACCATGAACTGACAGACCTGGCGCAGATTAAACCGAGGATTAAAAATTATAACATTGCCGTCAAGGAATGGAATGATGAGATTATCTTCCTCAGGAAACTTGTGGAGGGCGGCACCAATCGCAGCTATGGTATTCAGGTGGCACGACTGGCAGGAATTCCCGGAAAAATTATCAAACACGCCAAAAAGGTACTTTCAGAGATTGAAAACAGAGAACAGGGTTTACGCACCTCTCTGATTCATTCAAATGGCAAACCAAAAGGACAGACGCAGCTCAACCTCTTCAGAAAACCTGAAGAGATTATCATCGAAAAGCTACAAAATCTTGACCTGTCGACGATGACACCACTTGAAGCGATGAATTATCTTAACCAGCTAAAAGAAAAAGCAGGGAACGTTTCCCATTGAAATTTATGACTAACAAAAAAAAAGTCCTCAGTGTTATGGTGCTATTTTGTATTTGCATGATGGTTTCACCCACTCAACTACTGGCTGAAACTGTCAAATCGAAATATCTCAAAGCAGATGCCGCCTACAGAAAACTTCGCCATAACCCCAAAAAACAAACATACCGGCACAACTGGACCGCCTGTATCAAGAAGTACGATGCGGTTTACCGGCATGACCCATCAGGTGTCTGGGCGGCCGCCGGACTGTACAAAAAGGGTATTCTTTACTACGAACTTTTCAGGTGGTCAAATATTCCGGCAGATAAAGACGCGGCCCTTTCTGAGTTTAACCGGATCATCGATGATTATCCAGACAGCAGATATCGCTCAAAGGCCGCTAAAGAGATCGCAAAAATTAATAAGAAACATCCTCCTAGGACGCCGGCAAAACAGGCAAAGGTAAAAAAGAAAAAGAGCCGGGTAAAAAAGAAACCGCCCGTTCCGTCAGCAGTATCTTCTACAGGCACAAAAGCACCTGCTGCCGGTCCTGTACCCATAGATGCCATGGGAACGGTTACCGATCTCAGATTCTGGTCCAATCCCAGCTATACGCGTATTGTCATCGATGCCAATAAAGAAACCTCATTTGCTGACCGGCTTCTGAAAAAAGACCCGTCCATCCACAAGCCCCAGCGCCTGTATGTTGATCTGAAACAAAGCAGGGTGGCCAAAGACCTGGACAAACTCATACCCATTGACGATAACCTTCTTGCCAATGTCCGCGCCGCTCAATACACCCGTGATACGGTTCGGGTCGTCATTGATATTAAATCTTTTAAAAATTACAAAATCTTTTCTCTGAGAAATCCTTTCAGAATTGTTATTGATGTATGGGGCAAAGATGCCGGCACAACCTATGCGGGAAAGCGTCGCTCCACATCCACCTCCAATAAAAAAGTCGACCCCGGTGCCATCACAAAACAATTTGCTTTAGGTGTCGGGCGAATAGTCATTGATCCCGGCCATGGTGGCCGTGATTACGGTGCGCCCGGCTACCTTAAAGGCGTACACGAGAGAGACGTTGCGCTTAAACTTGCTAAAAAATTAGCAAAAAAAATCCGCGCCGACCTTAAATGTGAAGTTATTTTAACCCGCAGTGACAATAGATATCTTCCACTTGAAGAGCGTCCGGCAATTGCAAATACGAAAAACGCAGATCTCTTCATATCCCTCCACACCAATGCGTCAAAAGACAAAAGAGCATATGGCATAGAGACCTATTTCCTCAACCTTGCGACAGATGATGATGCCATCCAGGTGGCTGCCATGGAGAATGCGACCTCTACAAAAAACATCAGTGACCTCCATGACATTTTATCTTCTTTGATGAAAAACGCCAATATCAACGAATCGAGCCGACTGGCCACAAAAGTACAGGATGCGATGACCAGGGACCTGAAAAAAAACTACAGCCGCATTAACAATAAGGGTGTTAAGCAGGCCCCGTTCTATGTGCTGATCGGGGCTCAGATGCCGGCCATTTTGATCGAAACCGGTTTTATCAGCAACCCCAGGGAGTGCAAACGGCTGACCAATTCAAAATATCAGGACCGGATATGTGATGCGATTGTCCGCGGTATAAAAAACTATATTGAAGAAACCAATCCAACGGCTTTTCGTAAACATCGGCCGAAATCCAAGACCAAGGGATAATTTTGATGAGGAAGGAGATTTAAATGAGTTATAATAATATTATATTTAAAGTTGAAAACAATGTTGCGACCCTCACGTTTAACCGACCGAAAGCCCTGAATGCCCTGAACAACGAACTCATAGGCGAACTTTATACGGCCCTGGAGGCGGTTCAACACAATGAGGAGATACGGGTACTGATCCTGACGGGAGCCGGGGAGAAATCATTTGTTGCAGGAGCGGACATCAGCGAGCTGGCAACTTTTAATCCGCTTCAGGCCAAAAAATTTGCAGAACTCGGTCACAGGGCCATAAATAAATTGCAGGAACTCCCCATCCCGGTAATTGCGGCTGTTAACGGATTTGCCCTTGGGGGCGGCAGTGAAATCGCACTTGCCAGCGATTTCATATATGCTTCAGAAAATGCAAAATTCGGCTTTCCGGAAATTAATCTGGGCCTTATCCCGGGATTTGGCGGCACCCAGCGCGCACCAAGACAAATTGGAAAAAATATGGCCAAGGAGATGATATTTACGGGAAAAATAATTTCTGCGAGAGACGCCTTTGACATGGGTATGGTGAACAAGATAACCCCCCCCGAAACCCTGATGGAAGACGCGCTTAAAACCGCCGGTATGATCGTATTAAAAGGAAAAACCTCTGTCCGTGCTGCCAAACAGGCGATCAATAACGGAATGGATACAGATCTTGCCACCGGGTGTAAAATAGAAATTGACGCGTTCTCCCTCTGCATGGCGAGTCAAGATGCCAGGGAAGGCACCACCGCCTTTCTTGAAAAAAGAAAACCCGAGTTCAAGGGAGACCTCTGCAAATAACAGGAGAATTTGAAAATGATTTTCAATATTGAATATGAAACCATGCCAAGAGAGGCGCTTGAGGCGATACAGCTTCGGCGGCTTCAGGTAACACTTGAGCGGGCTTATGCCACTGTTCCTTTTTACCGTCAAAAATTTGAGGAAAAGGGAATTGTCCCTTCGGATGTTCGTTGTCTCGATGATTTAAACGAGATCCCCTTTACGACCAAGCAGGACCTTCGCGACAATTATCCTTTTGGCATGTTTGCCGTTCCCATGGATAATATTGTTCGGATTCATGCCTCGTCCGGCACCACCGGGCAGCCCACGGTTGTGGGGTATACGGCCCGCGATATCAATACCTGGGCCGAATTAATGGCCCGTTCCCTTTCAGCGGGCGGTGCTTCACGGGGAGACATCATTCACAATGCCTATGGATATGGTCTCTTTACCGGTGGGTTAGGCGTTCACTATGGCGCTGAAAAGCTTGGCGCCTCGATTATTCCGGTCTCCGGCGGAAACACCAAAAGACAGATTATCATTATGAAAGATTTTGGCCCCACCATATTGACGGCAACGCCTTCATACACGCTTCACCTTGCCGAAGTGGCCGGCGAAATGGGCGTCTCATTTAAAGACCTCAACTTCAAATTCGGCATATTCGGTGCAGAACCATGGTCGGAAAATATGCGGCAGGAAATAGAAAACAAGCTGAATCTTATTGCTGTTGACATATATGGATTAAGCGAGGTCATAGGGCCGGGTGTGTCAATTGAATGCCATGAGGCAAAAAACGGCCTTCATATTTTTGAAGATCATTTCATCCCGGAGATTATCGATCCTGTCACAAAAAAAGTGCTCCCTTATGGTGAAACCGGTGAGCTTGTATTCACGTCCATCACCAAGGAAGCGTTTCCTGTCATCCGCTACAGAACAAGAGATATCACCTCATTGAATACAGACCCTTGCATTTGTGGACGCACTCATCTGAGAATGAAAAGGGTAAGCGGCCGATCAGATGACATGCTGATCATCCGTGGTGTTAACGTATTTCCGTCTCAAATCGAAAGCGTCCTCATGCAGATTGATGAGGTTGAGCCTCATTATCAACTGACGGTTGACCGGGTGGACAACCTGGACACCCTGACGGTTCAGGTCGAAGTGAATGAAAATCTTTTTTCAGATGAAGTTAAAACCCTTCAAAGACTTGAACAAAAAATATCAAAAGACATAAAGGAGTATTTGGGGGTGTCTGCTGCGGTCAAACTGGTTGAACCGAAAACAATTGCCCGCAGCGAGGGAAAGGCAGTGCGGGTGGTTGACAATCGAGATATCTAAAATTGGTTGGATTGGTTGTATTGGTTTGATTGGTTAAAATTTCCCTTGACATGTCTTGAATATTTTTTTATTAATAACAGTTTATGAAAATTTTATAAAAGGAGTGTGACATTGGCCAATCATAAATCAGCCATAAAACGGGCAAAACAGAATGAAATCAGACGGGTGAGGAACAAGGCAGTTAAAACCGGGGTTAAACGCATCGTCAAGGAAACACGCGCGGCAGCTGCTGCGGAGTCCAAAGAGACGGCCCTGAAATTACTTGATTCAGCAAAATCGGTTATTGACAAGGCAGCTAAAAAAGGGGTTCTTCATAAAAAAACCGCGTCTAGAAAAATTTCGCGCCTCTCAAAGCTCACCAATACCATTGCCTCATAGATCTTCATTCGGAAAGACGCCAAAAACCAATGTAAAATATTGGGCAACATCCTGGGCATAACTCCCAGGTAAAATCATGGATGCGGCTGATGGAAGATCCTGTTTGACAGGGGAGGAATGGTTTTTTAAAAATCAATCGTCAGGCCCTGATATGAAAGTTCAGAAATTCGTTTAGACAAGATGTCAAATGCGAGTTTTCTGTTCTCCTGTGTCAGCGAATCATTTTGCACTTCACCGATATAGGTCTCACTCCCGGATACATCTTTCCGCGACCAGACCACCCTGCCGTCACCTGTCAGCAGCTTTAAATCGACACTGAAAACAATGCGCCTCTCCGAACTCTGTGCGATGATTTCTTCTCTCATGGCCGTGATCACACCCTCGAGGACCGCATCCGCCCCGAGCCTGTCTTTTAAAACAGATATCCCGTTCCTGGAAAATTCATATATAAATGCATTGGTCACCGTTTTTTCCAGGCCGGTTTCAGTTGTCCGGTTTTCAAACATGATGATACAGATTCTCTCGATGCCTTCCGGGAGTGTTCCCGTGCCTGAAAATCGGTATCCACAGGCTGAAATCATTATTAGAAACGCTAAAAACAGGCAAAAAATTATTTTCCGGGAATTCATTTTATCGTCACCCTAAACCACAATGTTGACCAGTTTTTTCTTGACAACGATGACCTTTTTGATCGGCTTATCCTGAATAAACCGGTTGACGTAGGGATCTGCAAGGGCGGTTTCCTTGATAAGATCGTCATCTGCAGATGCTTGGATGCTGAATTTCCCCCTCAGCTTCCCGTTCACCTGAATCACAATAAGAAGTTCTTCTTCCTGCAGCGCGTCTTCCCTGCAGGACGGCCAGGGGGCATCCACGATGCTCGGGGGTTTACCCATCCTCTCCCAAAGCTCTTCAGAAAAATGGGGAACAAACGGCGACAGCATTTGGACAACAGACTCCATGGCAAACCGCATCACCGGCGCGCCCTCGGGACTGTCTTTGAACTGCTCTGTACCGTACATGACATTGACCAGTTCCATCACCGCGCTAATGGCCGTGTTGAAATGAAACCGGTCTTCAATATCATTCGTCACTTTTTGAATGGTCAGATGGGTTTTTCGGTAAAGATCCTTCACCTTGCCGTCCAGGCTGCCCGGGCTGCCGTCATAGGGTTGACTGTCCCTGATCGCTTCCATACAGCTGCCTGCAAGGCGCCACACCCTTTTCAGAAAACGAAAACTGCCTTCAACACCCTGTTCGCTCCATTCAAGATCCCTTTGCGGCGGAGACGCAAAAAGACAAAAAAGCCGGGTCGTATCCGCACCGTATTTTTCGAGCAGTGCATTTGGATCAATGACGTTCTTCTTTGATTTTGACATTTTTTCTATGCGGCCTGCCGTCACCGGGCGATCACATTTGATGCATACCGGTTCGCCGCCTTGAGCATTCACTTCCTCACAAAAGAGGAACCCGTGCTCCGGGCAGGAAAGCGTCTCTTTGCACACCATCCCTTGTGTCAGCAGCCGGGTGAATGGCTCCTTAAAATCCACAAGACCGAACTCTTTGAGCACCCGCGTAAAATACCGGCTGTACAAAAGATGCAGTATGGCGTGTTCCACACCGCCGATATACTGGTCCACAGGCATCCAGTATTTTACCGCCTCTTTGTCTAACATTCCCGTCTCTTCACGGGGGCTGCAATAGCGTTCAAAATACCAGGAGGATTCAACAAATGTATCCATGGTATCGGTCTCTCGCCTGGCTTTTGGATTCCCGCATCCGGGGCATGTGACCTGTTTAAAATACGCAAGGGACTTCAGGGGTGATTTCCCGCCCTCAAGAAGCTGAGCATCTTCGGGCAGCAGCACCGGCAGATCTTCTTCCGGAACCGGGACAACACCGCAGGCATCACAATAGATCATGGGAATCGGAGTCCCCCAGTAGCGCTGCCGGGATATCCCCCAATCCCTCAACCGGAAGCTGACGGTCTTATTGCCCAATCCTTTTTTCTCAAGATAAGCGGCAATTTCATCCTTGGCTTTTGTATTGTCCATCCCGTTAAATTCCCCGGAATTGACCATCTGCCCTTCACCTGTATACGCCTCAACCATGGTCTCTGAGTCGAGATCCTCTTCCCCGGGCGTAACCACCACAATCCTGTCAAGCCCGTATTTCTCAGCAAAATCAAAATCCCGCTGATCGTGGGCCGGTACGGACATGACTGCGCCCGTGCCGTATTCCATGAGCGCAAAGTTGGCTGTGTAAATCGGCATCCTCCGGCCGCTCATTGGATTAATGCAGTGGGCGCCGACAAACAATCCTTCCTTTTCATAAAGCTCCACCGCCCTGCTTGTGCGTTCCTGCAGGGACATTTTTTCAACAAAAGCACTGACCTTCTCTTCTTCGGGTGTTCCTCCTGAAAGCGAAAAAACAAGCGGATGCTCAGGTGCAAGACACATGAACGTCGCCCCGAACACCGTGTCCTGACGCGTGGTAAAAACCGGGATATAATCATCTGAATCTTCGATTGGGAACCGAATTTCAGCACCATAACTCTTTCCAATCCAATTCTTCTGCATGGTGGTTACTTTTTCGGGCCACCCGTGGAGTTCATCGCAATATACCAGGAGATCCTCGGCAAAATCACTAATTCTAAAAAACCATTGCTTCAATTTTTGCTGACGAACCGGCTTGCCGCAGCGCCAGCACATCCCTGCCTCCACCTGCTCATTGGCCAGGACCGTCTGGCAGGGTTCGCACCAGTTCACAAAAGATTCCTTGCGATACGCCATGCCTTTTTCAACCATCTTGATAAAAAGCCACTGCTCCCAGCGGTAGTATTCCGGTCTGCAGGTCGCAATCTCCCTGTCCCAGTCATAACTGAATCCCATTTGCTTTAACTGGGAACGCATGGCATCAATATTTTCATAGGTCCACACAGCCGGATGGGAATTATTTGCTATGGCCGCATTTTCTGCAGGCATCCCGAATGCATCCCACCCCATTGGATGAAGCACGTTCATACCCTGCATTTTTTTGTACCGGGCAACCACATCGCCTATTGTATAATTCCGAACATGCCCTATGTGAATCTTTCCCGAAGGATAAGGAAACATTTCCAAAAGATAGTATTTTTCTTTTTTCTCATCTTCAACGGCCTTAAACTGTTTTGATTCATCCCAAAAGGCCTGCCATTTCCGCTCAATCGATTTGGGATCGTATCTTTCATCCATACGCTTTTTTACCTCATGTGTCCGATGTTGTCTTCCCTCCAATTTCCGGGCAGCTTAACAGAAATTCAAAAAATTAGAAATAAAAATCCTGACCCAGAGGACCCGGTTTTCTATTTAAGAATAAAATTTAACCCCTCTGTACAGGGCCTGGCAGAGAAAAACCATTTGACTTGTTCATATCAATCGTTTATTTATGATAAACAGATGTTTACGAATCATGAACACTTCAATTCAGAATACCTTCAACCAGATGATGATGAACACGGCGATTCAATAGAACAGACCAACATAAATAAGCCCGGAAATAACGCGATCGTATGAACCGCTATGCGGATTGTTTGGTTGCCGGGTTATTGAAGCCCATCGGCAAACCCCTTATAAGGAGCCAATCAAAAAAACAATTATGAATAAAATTCTTATCAACGCCGTTGACCCGGAAGAATGCCGTATTGCAAAAGTGAAAGACAATAAGCTGGAAGAGTTTCATTTTGAAACTGCATCAAAAATTATAACAAAGAGCAATATCTATAAAGGCATTATTGACAGGGTTGAGCCGAGCCTGCAGGCTGTTTTTGTAAATTACGGTGAAGACAAGAACGGTTTTCTCCAAAAGCATGAAATTCACAGCGACTATTTTTTGGATAGCGAATCCGGTAATCGCTCCTTTAAGCAAATCATTCGAAGGGGACAGGAGCTCCTTGTGCAAATTTCAAAGGATCAGGTGATGAACAAAGGGGCGATGCTGACCACCTTTATCTCACTTCCGGGAAGATACACTGTCCTGATGCCGGGAAGCAAAAACAGGGGTGTCTCAAGAAAAATAGAGGACGAAAAGGAACGGAAACGGCTAAAGGAGATCATCAACAAAATAAAGCTTCCTGATGGTATCGGGGTTATCATCCGTACGGCAGGACAAAACTGCAACAAAACCCTCCTGTCCAAAGATATCCAGTATCTCCTGCGATTGTGGAAAAATATTAAGCGAAAAGGCATCCAGGAAAAAGCGCCGCTGCTGCTCTACAAGGAAAGAACCCTTGCCGTCAGGGTCATAAGAGACTATTTTACTTCAGAAACAACCGAAATTCTAATCGACAACCCGGATATCTATCAGGAAGTTAAAAATTTTATCAGCATTATTTCAGCCAAACACATAAAAATAGTCAAACAGCATAGCAGCGCCAAACCCATATTTACAAAATATCAGCTTGAAGACCAGATCGCCTCGATTTTTGAAAGCCGTGTGAAATTGGCTTCCGGCGGATCTATTGTTATCGATCAGACCGAAGCCCTGGTTGCCATTGATGTGAACTCCGGAAAAGCCACCGGCAAAGAGTCCATCGAACAAACCGCTTATCAAACAAACCTTGAAGCAGCCGAAGAAATTGCCCGCCAATTGCGGTTAAGGGACCTTGGCGGTCTCATCGTTATTGATTTCATTGACATGCGTGACCAGAAGCATAAAGTCAATATTGAAAATACCATAAAATCGTTTCTCAAGGAAGACAAAGCAAAAATAAAGGTGGGTAAAATCTCCAGATTCGGTCTCATGGAGATGTCCCGTCAACGCATTCGACCCTCCCTTGAATCCGGAACCTTTGTGGCATGCAGCCATTGCCGTGGGAAAGGCTTAACGCCATCTATCGAATCCCTTAGTCTCAGCTTCCTTCGGAAACTGCAGCTCGAAACCTTGAAACACGACATTGCACGTGTGAATGGCCTCGTTCCTGTGGATGTTGCAACATATCTGCTCAATAATAAAAGAAGTGAACTGCTTGACCTCGAAAACCGGCGAGATCTCCGGATAACCATAGCAGGCGATCCATCCATGATTCCAGGAGACACCCGAATCATCTGCGAGTAAACACAATAGCCGGTCAAACGGTATCTCATGTGAGCCGTCCCGGAAAAGCAGGCTGTTGAAGTTTAACAAAGTCCCGGTGCCGGCAAAACAACAACCTTCGAAAAACATCCGGTTTTCTTTGAAGAAACAAATCTCAATATTGACACTCTCTTATGATTATTGTATCAGTTATGTCGACCGTTAAGCGAATAAAGGGGGATCATGGCCGGCGCCAACATCGACAGGTCAAATAAAATCATAGGGTTTATTATCATTTCCGTTGCCATCATTCTCGGGGTGGTTATTGGAATACAATTCTATGGAAACCAGGAGAAACCGCCCGAACCCGAGGTACGGCCCCTTAAAAAAACCGTGTCGCCGAGCCCGTCACCGGTGATGGATTACAATGCCC
>JAUXCK010000310.1 GCA_030618925.1 Desulfobacteraceae bacterium | reverse complement strand
TTCTTTTTCTTTCAGGTTTGAATGCTTTTTAATCCACTTTAAAAATTCATTACGGGTCTCTAAGCGGGTTCGAAATTCGGTCACCGGCACATTGAGTGAATCCGCGCATTTCAGCACAATCTTATTCATTGCATCAAACCATTCAATCTGAATTTTGATCTTATTCTCGATCCTGTCGACCACATTGTTCTCAAGACGCCAGTCCTTAAGCAGGGCAAAAATTTTAGTGGTTCTGCGTATAATTGCCCTTCTGGTGCGACGCTGCGCTTCCGGGTCATCGTCCTCGGTGAAAAGCTTTACCCTCAGCTCAGAATTTTCATTGTCCTGTTCTTTAATCTGCCGGACCGTATCCAAAAACAGGTCCAGATGGGCTGCCTCGTTCGTATAGGTATCGCCTTCATCAACATCTCTCAATACATGCTTGGCGCGAAGGTTTCCACACTCGATGTTATCCCCGAGTGCAATGGTGCTCTCCACCCCTAAAGTTGTTTCAAGCAGCGCATGCAGGACCTCCTGTTCACCCGCCTCAATTTTTTTGGCAATCTCGATTTCCCCTTCCCTGCTGAGCAGAGTGACAAGCCCCATCTCCCGCAAATACATTTTAACAGGATCCGTTACCGATCCAAAATCAGCAGCAGATGCAGCCGGAGACCGGGTTGTACGGGGTTTTTTCTTTTCAGCCAACTGGCCCTTGCCTTTTATGTCACTCTTTTTCTTGTCCACCACCTTGATGTTTAACTTTTCAAACATCATCAATGTCTCGTCAATTTTTTCCGGGACAATCAGGTCATCAGGAAGAATTTTATAAATCTCATCATATGTCAAGGTCCCTTCTTTTTTTCCCTTTTCGATCAGTCCCTCCAGCTTCTTACGCATTGCTGCTTTTGCCGCTTTGGATGCCTTTCCTGCTTTTGGCGCCTTGGATGTCTTTCCTGCTTTTGGTGCCTTCGCTGATTTTGCTGCTTTTAGTGCCTTAGGTGTCTTTCCTGCTTTTGGTGCCTTAGCTGGTTTTGCTGCTTTTGGTGCCTTAGGTGCCTTTGCTGCTTTTGGTGCCTTAGGTGCCTTTCCTGCTTTTGGTGCCTTAGCTGGTTTTTCTGCTTTTGACGCCTTAGCTGGTTTTGCTGCTTTTGACGCCTTGGCTGGTTTTGCTGCTTTTGTCGCCTTAGCTGGTTTTGCTGCTTTTGTCGTCGTTTTCTTTTTCTTCTTCTGAGCAGTAGCGATTTTTTTTGTCATAAAGATTCGCCTCCTACAGACTCTATTTTCTTGTTTATTTTTTTTTGGACCTGAAGCTGCTTTTCCTTCAATAGTTGAACCACTAATCCATGATCGTTGTTTGCTTCTGCTGCTTTAATTTTCTGCAGCAGGGTATTCTCGTTAACGCGGTTGCGGGCCATAAATTGATCTATCAGATTGAGACATCCATCATAGCCCCAAACGTCATCACCGATTGCCAGAGATGCAATCAACTTTGCCATCTCCGGGTTATCAACCTTTGAAACCAGATCAGAGACAGAACGCAATGGAGGCGTCTGATGGTCTATAATCAACCTTCCGATAAATCTCAAATCATCATCCGCAAAAAAATCCAGAAGATTATTCTCCATGACATTTGGCAGCATCTTCGGGAATTGCAGCATCATTGCAATGATCTGCCGTTCTATCTTGCCAAATCGGGTTTCAACCGTCTTTGTCAATCCCCTTTCAGGATGATGATCTTCCCCTGCAGAAACAGCAGGCATTGACCCTTTCCTGCTTTTCCTGACATGGTTATCGGCAACTGCCTCTCGAACCTTGTCAAGAATTGCAGTGTCATCAACCCCTATTTTTTCCGCCAGGCTTTTTATATACAAGGATCTGGCCACATTATCATTGATTGCAGCCAGGTGCACCTGCATATCTGAAATAACCCGAACCTTCCCTTCAATAGAAAGGCCGTGTTCTTTTAAAGAAGACTCGATCAAAAAATCTATTGCGCCGAGTGCTCCTTTTGCAAGATGTAAAAACGCTTCCGAGCCGAATTCCAATAAATATGAATCCGGGTCATGTCCTGAAGGCAGCACAAGAATACGGGCATCAACATACCCTTCATCAAACACCTCAATGCTGCGCCGGGCTGCCCTGAGGCCGGCCTCATCCGAATCATAAACCAGCATTACTTTTGGCGCATATCCTTTTAATATTCTGACATGCCCGGACGACAGAGCTGTTCCCAGGGTGGCCACAACGTTTTTTATGCCGTGCTGCCACAGGGATAACAGATCCATATACCCTTCAACGATAAAGGCTGACCCCGCCTCCCTGCACTTCTGTTTTGCAAGGTTTAACCCATAAAGCGAACGACTCTTATTGTAAACGGGTGTTTCCGGGGAATTGAGGTATTTGGGCAAAGTGGCATCAAGAACCCTGCCGCCAAAACCGATCACCTGGCTCCCTGTGTCAAAAATTGGAAATATGACACGGTCTCTGAACCGGTCATAAAATCCGCCCCGCTGATTATCAACCACCAACCCTGATTTTTCGGCAAGATGATGCGGCACTCCTTTTTTCGATAAATAATTGAAAAGATTGTCCCATCCGCCCGGTACAACCCCGAGCTTGAAAGATTTAACAATCTCGTTTGCTATCCCCCGCTTCTTAAAATAATCCCGGCCCCTTTGCCCTGAAGCGGCCCGGTCAAGCGTGTCTTGAAAATATGCCATGGCCAATCTGTTCACCGACAGGATTCTCTCCCTTTCGGTGATCTTCTTCTTTTGCGCCGCAGACATGGTATTTGTCGGAATATCAATACCATAGCGTCTGGCCAGTATCCGTGCTGCTTCGGGGAATGTCACCCCTTCATGCTTCATAAGAAAACTGAAAACATTGCCGCCTGCACCGCACCCAAAGCAGTAAAACATCTGTTTATCAGGGCTTACTGTAAATGAAGGAGTTTTTTCCGAATGAAAAGGGCAGAGTCCTATGTGGTTTTTCCCTGCTTTTTTTAAAAGCACGGCTTCTGAAACGATATCAACGATATCAGCCGTATTCAGGATATCGGATACCTTATCTTCAGGTATAAAAGACATCAAGGAGCATCGCCTCCATTCATTGAATACAAACGACCGAAAAAACATCAGGCCTATCTATACCATTCCGGGTGATCAAGGGCTCAAACTCGGGCTTACTCCAGGATATATTTTCTTATAATTCATATGGTTTGAAGTCTGGCTAAAATGAAACATAAATTGATCAGTTTTATGTATTAATGATATCTTTGTCAAGATAAAATCGATTAACATCCCTTTGGATGTTAAATTGTGCCCTTGGTTGACCTCACACCGGCCACGCGCTCATCAAGCGAAACTGCCTGCCCCAGCGCCCTGCCCGTGGCCTTGAATATGGCTTCTAAAATGTGATGCTCATTTTCACCATAATCCACGTTAATATGAAGGGTCATCCCTCCACGGGTCGCTAACGCCCTGAAAAACTCACTTGCCAGTTGAATATCAAATTTGCCGGCACCTGTTTGTATGGAAGGCACATTATAGACCAAAAACGGGCGATTTGATAAATCAATGGATACCGTAGCCAGGGTCTCATCCATTGGGGTTGACGAATACCCGTATCTTTTAATGCCTTTTCTTTCTCCGAGAGCCTGATTTAATGCATCACCCAGCACAAGGCCTGTATCCTCGATGGTATGATGAAAATCAATTTCAAGATCACCGCTGGCTTTAATGAAAAGATCAAAGAAACCATGCATGGTAAACAATGTCATCATATGGTCAAAAAAAGGAACTCCGGTTGAGATATCGGGCAGCCCCGAACCGTCCAGATCCAATTTTACATTGATTTGAGTTTCTTTTGTTTTCCGATCAATTGTCCCCGACCGTTCCATCATACATCCACCTCATGAACTGTTTTGAGAAACGAAAATCTTTTTTAGAATAAGCTTTCATATTTATAATAACTTTAATCCGGAAGTCAAGGATTGTTTCTTAAATAAAAGACCGGGCGGATAAGGGGATGACATCCCTCAAGTTCGCCCATACGGTTGATGCAGCCGGTATGAGCCGGGTGACAACAAAAAGGCAGCGCCATTTTCCGGCGCTGCCTCTGTCCTGATGGTCAAACAAATTAACCCCATCTAAGTGTTTTCATGCTCTTCCATGGGTATACCCCGATCCGTCATCCGGCGTTCATTTAAGGCCCTTCGTTCCCTCCCGGATCTCCGATCGGGGATGTAAAAGGAATACATGAAC
>JAUXCK010000188.1 GCA_030618925.1 Desulfobacteraceae bacterium | reverse complement strand
CATATTTGACGCACTGCAGGTCGCAGGAAGGATATTCCTTTCCAAAAGAGCAGCGGTAACAATACGGCAGGGGCACGGCAATGCTGTCGGTTCCGCTTTTCAGCTGCACCCAGCTGCGCGGATCGCCTGCAGACAATGTCATGGAAGTGGAGGAGGCGCCGTGAAAGCTCCTGTAGCGGGTGAGCATTTTTTGCCTGCCCGTCACCTGGTGGCAGATCTTGACGCCGATTTCAACCGCTTCTGTTCCAGATACGGAAAAAAAAGAACGGGTGAGATCCCCGGGCGTTATCTCTGCAAGTGCTTTGGCCAGAAGCGCCCTCGGCTTATTGGAAAAATTCGGTGCAAAGGAGCAGAGCACCCTGGCCTGTTCACACAATGCGTCAATCACCCGC
Organism: Desulfobacteraceae bacterium; assembly: GCA_030618925.1. Lineage (GTDB taxonomy): Bacteria > Desulfobacterota > Desulfobacteria > Desulfobacterales > SURF-7 > JAUXCK01. The sequence goes on along the minus strand of JAUXCK010000188.1, from coordinate 5,735 downwards.
GGATCCTGATGCGGGATATTGTGATCTGCAAAACACGCGCTGAAATCAAGCCGTTCCTTTCCATCATCGGTTGTGAATCGCGCGCCACTGGCGGAAACCACACGCATGGGAGCCTCAAAAGGCTGAAAACACCAGGGATGAAACACATGTTCCACTTCATACGCGTCCAGATCGTCTTTCCCTGCCGGCAGGCGTTTAATGTTAATCATGGCGCTTCTCCTTGATTCGTTTTACCCGGTTCCCTGTGCCCCGGGGTGGCATTAACCCGGCGACTAAATAGTTGAAATCCGTCATAGCGGACTTGATCCGAAATAGCGAAGCGGCGGCATCCACTAATACCGCTGGATAGCGCTAAAGCTTCACTTCGTGTCCGGCTTTCGGGGAATGACAAGTATTGGGTATTTATCCACCGATTTAATATATTCAGGGTACCGCAAAATCCCTCCTGCTCTCATGATGTATCTTTAACTTTTAATTTGGAAATATTCAAGGGAAAGGCCTGCAAAGATGAAAGAAAACATTGCATACTGCCTCAAAATATAGGAGGATAACGACAATACGCAGAATCAACCGAAATTAACGAATACGACCTGAGGAGATTCATTATCTAATGGCGTGATCATTACTATAATTTAATAATTGGATCAGAAGTGTGGAAAAAACTCTATCTATTGAAAAATACATCCAAGAGATATACTATTCCATGATATCTCTATGGTCCCGCCAATGCCAGCTCTTTCCTGTACTTGATTTCTTAAATCAAACACCAGATTAGTACAAAGTTTAAAATTTTTTTTGACGATAAACCGACCTGTTACAGAAGAAAGACTGCTGAGCTCTAAACCAACCAAAACTGAATTTTCTATAATAGATAGATCTTCCCCAATCGATGTAAGGTTATGAAGATCTTCCAGGGTTATTAGGTTCTCATTGTAACCGATATTCATATACCCGCCAATTGTTGTTAGATTATTGAAACCTTTTAAATTTTCTAAAGCATCGGCAGTGCGGATATTCAAACTCCCTCCAATCGATCTCAGGCTATTAAAACCCTCCAAGCTGGCTATAGCATGATTGTCCCACATTCGAAAATTCTTTCCAATTGATATCAAGTTATTAAACCCCTCGAAGCCGATTAAGAGGTCATTGTAATTGAACTCAATTTTCCCAACAATAGAGATCAGGTTATTAAAAGCTACAAGACTTATTAACACCTTATTGTTATCAATGTATAAATCCCCACCAATCGATGTTAAGTTATTTAATGTTTCCAATCTTTCGAGCATTTCATTGCCCCTGATAGATAAATCCCGGTTAACTGACATCAGGTTTTCGAATCCCCCAATATCCACCAGGGCGCGGTTATTCTGGATGAGCAGACTCCCGCCAACAGATTGCAGTTGGTTGAACCCGTTCAATTCCGGAAGAGAAGTATTATTACTGATCAAAAGATCCCCGTCGATGGATAATAGTGTTTCAAACCCTGTAAAATTTGTCAGGGTGACATTTTCATTCATGGGCAAACTCCCGCCTATGGTTTCAAGATGATCAAGCCCGCTCAGGCTTACCAAGGCATCATCCCCATAAATGTCTAAGTCTCCGCCAACCGATATCAGCTGTTTAAACCCTCCAAGCGTTAGCTGAGTGCTGTTGTCCAGGACAAACAACTTCCCACCAATGGTTCTCAGACCATTAAATCCGTCCAGGGTTTCCAGGGCATCATTTCGGTAAATAGACACATCCCCTTCAATTGATGAAAGAGCGTTCAGCCCGTCCAGATTTTCCAGGGCGTCATTGAACTGAATATCAAGGCTTTCACCCACAGATACAAGATGCTCAATAGCGTCTATACCGTGCAAAGACGCGTTCCCAATGATGTGCAGGCCTTTCCCTAATGATACAAGTGTGTTAAGGCCCTCTAAGCTTTTTAACGCATTGTTGCCTAAAAAGCTGTCACCGATCCTTAAAAATCCGCCGACTGTTTTTAAATTTTCCAGACCCTTCAGGTCAGCCAGAGAGCCATTATCCCGTATATCCAAATTTCCGGAAATATGAAACAGGCACTCCAACCCCTCCAGAGAAGCCAATGATGTGCCCATTATGATCAGACTCCCCCGGATAGATGTATAACCGGATAGTGCCGCCAAGTCATCAGCACCCAGAATTCTGAAGTCACCCGGCCATACCAGATCCAGGTCACATATCGCAGGCGCCGTACCATCAGTTCCATCACAATTCTGGTCGATGCCATCTTCAGGGATATCATCAGCCCCGGGATAAATCGTCATATCTGTGTCATTGCAGTCCCCGTCATATTCGGTATAGCCGTCCCGGTCATAATCTGTATCATTCAGATCAACCCCTTTCAGGGCTAAGGATAAATGCTCTTGGGCAAGCTGGCCCGAGATCAATTCATGGGTACCCCCTGAAAAAACACCTGTTTCGTTTAGCGTATCAAACAATTCAGTGATGACAGGATCATCACTGAATGCGTCAGGGGTTTGTGAAAAATCGACAGATGTTTCCTTTATGTGATTTCGGACCGCGGCGGAAATGGTAATACCATTGCCGGGGTTTCTGTCAATATCCAGAGATTGAAGCAGCCTGCAGATGTTGATTACCGTTGGATCTGTCTCATCAACTGCACCATCCACTATGTCAATGGGCGACAATCTTTTCCCGGCAGTAGCGCTGCCCAAGGGTATGCTGCCAACAGAGAAGGCAATGACCTCTCCATCCCGATATTGATAAATCCCGGCCGAATCTGTGATGCCTGTCTGTGTACCGGTAGTATACACCAGCCCTTCCACAGGGCTGTCGATAAAAACACCTGCTTTCACGTCAGCCGAAAACAGGACAGACCCATCCTCGTCGCCCGTGTCACTAATGCAGCTGACACCGGCCATGGCAATCAGCCCAATAAAAAGATAAAGCCAGTTACAGCGGCTTCTAATTGGTCTTGTATCGAATGCCTTCATTTTTTTTGGTTGTCCTTTCAGGTTCTTTTTCAGGGGGCCCTCAGAAGACGAAACCCGATATCCTCAGAAATGATGCTGCCGGGCTCCCCATACCTGCGAACAGCAGACCGGCACTCCCATGCCTTGCAGCTGGCACAGCCGCCACGAAACACACGCCCGGAGAAGGCGCTTCCGGACACAGGGCCCTCTGGGTCAAACACATTGGTCCCCGGATACGCCCCATACCAATCCTTGCACCATTCCCAGACGTTGCCGTGCATGTCGTAAAGCCCCCAGGCATTTAGATCTTTTTGACCCACTGCCTGAGGGGTGCTTCCCGAATTATCACAATACCACCCTGAATTCCCCAAGGCTGTGTCGCCACTGCATTCAGATAAATCCGAAACTTCTGCTATCTCCCCACTGGCAAAGGCTGCTTTACTGCCGGCCCTTGACGCATATTCCCATTCCGCTTCGGTAGGCAGACGATAACTGCCCTCCCCCATTTTGTTCAGCACGCTGATAAAGTCCCGAACATCACCCCAGGACACCTGCTCAACCGGACAATTGAACCCGCAGCTGCTATGATATGACGGATTTTCTGCCAGTTCCCCGGAACCCAGTATCCCCTCATCTTCTGCCTGCGTCACAACAGCCCCCCACTGGGCCTGGGTCACCTCAGTCGTCTGCATATAAAAGGATCTGGTCAGGGTTACCCGATGCGGGGTTTCGTCAATCGATCTGCCCAGTTCATCCCCTCCGCTACCCATCATAAATGTGCCAGCAGGGATATAATTGAAAATCATACCAAACCGGTTACCGATTGTTTCATCGCACGCATCTCCGATCCCATCCAGATCTGAATCTGCCTGATCAGAATTTGATTTCTCCGGGCAATTGTCATCACAACTTTTTGTCTCACCGCCTGTGCATGGGGCATCGCCAACCCTGCCACTGCTGTTGCCGTCGTTTAACACACCATCCCCATCCGTATCCTGCATGGTAACGAAACTCCAGATACCCGATCCAGCAGAATCGTTACCATAGGCGTCCCTTGAAAAAATTCTCCAATAAAAAGTAGTGGTGTCAAGAAGCCCGGAAGGCGTATAAGCCAGGTCGGAGGTGATATGATTTACAATGGGATTGCTGAGGCTGCTGTTTTCTGAAACAACGATCCGGTATTCTGTTGCACCGGTGACAGCACCCCACTTGCATGTGAAATTATTGTTTGCCACACCGGTTATATTTAAAGGCCCCGACAAAATAGGGGTAAAGATATGCGTGGTGATCACACCTGCATCACTCGTCTGGCCCGGGATAACGGTTATTCCGGTGACCTCGCCCCGATAAAGGATGTCTGAATCCAAACGCTTCCCCAGAACAACCAGCTGTATGTCTACCCCTGCAGGGACATCATTTACAACGCCTTCTCCCATAGTGCAGAGCCATGACGCCTCATTGAGGTATTTGCCGGAACCATTATAAAGCGTAAATGTGACTGTCTCGATCGCAAGCGCGCTGCAGTCAATATCCGGACTTCCGAGTTCCCTTGCTGAAAGTTCATTTACCTGCAGATTTGGTCCGGTAGGCCATTTTACAAGGAACACTATTGCCCCTTCTCCGGCAGACCCTCCAGTCCCTGTGAATCTCGGGTACTGATCATTAATGTCTGCGCAGCCGAAAAACAATATCATGACAAAAATCATGCCTGAAAATCGGTTTTTCTTTTGCAGGTTCATGTCTAAATTTAACCCTGTGGCCATCGATAATGTTTGCGTCCAAAATGCGACCCTGTTTAAGCCGGGCCTGTTACCAGCTCCCTTTGACACCACCTGTATTTGTGTAGGGGACAGTATCGGTATCATCGCCATGGCTGCTCAATAACGCAGCACTCCCTGCCAGCAATACCACGCTGATAATGATGGCCCATTTGCTTTTGTTTATCCAGCCCCGGTTATCCTCGTCTTTGGAAAGCGGAATGTCGACTTCTATGGAAAACCGACTTTGAGGCGCATGATTTATATCCACTTTTTTAGCATCCAGATCCGGTTGACCGGCCAAGGCTGGGCCTGCAACAAAATAGGTAAATGTAAAAACGATAACTGCCCATGCGCACATTTTCTTTAGACATTCCAAATGGGTTCTCCCGTGAAATGCACTGTTTTTATAGGACGCCCCTCACTATCCGCAAAAAACCGTGCCATTATATTTTCATTTCTTATTCATCTGCAATGATCATATGTAAATCATAAATTTGAAAAAAAATCAATACCATCAAAAGAACATATATTTTTCACCCTCATTCCGCCAGATGCTGCTGTTAGAATCGGCAGAGAAATTGACACAATACATGTAAAAACCATTTCACATGAATAAAAATGTCAATACTTCCCCCGCCCTGTTGTTATGGACCGATGGCTTCATATGGTACGCCTAGGGGCGAAGCGCGACGCTAAATTCGCCGGACCGGAAACATCGACAATCGCTTGATTTGTATGAATGACAGGCATGCAAATGAAAAAAATCATTTGTGACAGTGACAACACCATGGGGATCCAGAATCTGAAAGTTGAAGATACTCCCGGGAAGGCATATGGTTTGAATATTCCCACCGGATAAATGATATTGAACGGTTCAATGGCGTGATCTTTAACGCCCGGGAAAACGTCACCCTGATTTGATTAAACTGCAAGGTGCTCAAAAAGGGCCTTGTGGATGGACACGGCCCGGCTCTTTTGCAATACCGACATTCCTTACGAAATCAGATATTGATCACCT
>JAUXCK010000029.1 GCA_030618925.1 Desulfobacteraceae bacterium | reverse complement strand
TGTCGTATTCGAGGTTATTTGTCGACCTGCCGCAAACATGATGTCAAATCAAGTCTTGCGTTGGAGTTATTGTTAAATGGCAAATTGCCGGATTTTCTCTTATAGTGTGTAGTACATGCATAAAACACGCCGAATAGTTACTCTTTAATTTAAAATCGGGAAACATAATGGCACCCAAAAAGAAGAAAACAGGAATTCGGGCATTCATCCAGAAATGGCTGCCATGGATTGTTACCATAGGCATTTTTATCATCCTCTTCAAACGGATCCCGGTTGATCAGGTCCTTGAGGCAGCCAATCGTGCTAACCTCTGGGTCTTCATCCCGGTAATCTTGACAGGCACGGTATTGAGTTTTTTCTGGGAAACGTTTGTATCTACTTTGCTTTTCAGGGGGTTCGGGGTTCCTGTCACCTACCTGGGGATGATCCCCGTAAGCGGTGCCGCGTATCTTGTCAGGCTTTTGAACTACATCGCCGGCATGGGCGGTTTGGCGTTGCTGATGAAACGCTGGAAAAAAATTCCCATTTCATCTGCCAGCGCCATTGTCATTTTCAATCTGTTTCTGGATTATTATACGCTTCTCGCATTCTGTCTGCTGGGTGCTTTTCAGTTACCGGATGTGGACTTAAAGTACTTTTTTTCTACCGCAGAATCCGGTTCCCTGGTCCGGTTTATTATTATTTCATGGCTCATTTTTGGTTTCCATATTTGTTTTTACCGCCTGATTCTGCCCCGTTCAAACGGGCTCGAACGATTCAAAAAGATCGACATTCTTTTCACGTTTCGCCAGGCACCGGTTTTAAAATACGGGGGTTTCATTTTATTGAAAGTAGCCGGATTGTTTTTGTATGGTATCATTGTTAATTATGTTGCCCTGCACCTTTTTAATCTGCATGTCCCATTCCTGTATCTCAGCGTCATGCTTCCGATCGTGTGGCTGATAGAAGGGCTCCCGATTTCCGTGATGGGAATGGGAACCGGCCAGGCCGCAATGTTATGGCTGGTAGCCGGTTTTGCCCAGGGGAGCGGCGGCCCGGAGGATATTGAAGCCGCTGTGCTGACGTACAGTTTACTGGCAATGATTGTGGCAAACGCAGGGCGTTTTGCCATTGGTGCTTTATGTGTCTGGCGCTTGCCCGGCAACATTTGGGTGCCGGGGGCTGAAACCGGGAAATAAATCGGCCGCAACACAGAGGGGGATTGCCTCAGTCCTTTTTGCATCCGATTTTTAGCCGATTTTTCAGGTTTGCCTGTTTGAAAAGCAGCTGAAAAATCAGCAAACCGGAAAAGGATGTTAATTGTTGATTTTCAAATCGGATCATTGGAATTTTATGGATTCTTGTTGTTGTTTGTGCTTTACTGGATTTCACTTGCGGTGGCCTCCTGGATTAGGGGGATTGTTTGGTAGATAATCTCTTTATACCCTTATTCCATGGGCCTCCGAAAGCTTTTACTTCTCTTTTTTCATTCATTTTTATGCAATTGTAGGGTACCCAAAAACAAGGGAGATCATGTCATGACATCACAAATTACCGTAACCGATCTTTATAAAATGAAAAAAGAGGGCAAAAAAATAGTGGCCCTCACAGCCTATGACTTTCCGTTTGCAAAGATTGTGGATGAGTCCGGCGTGCATATGATTCTTGTGGGCGATTCATTGGGAATGGTGGTTCAGGGGCAATCGAGCACTCTGCCGGTCACCATGGACGAAATGATATATCACACAAAAATTGTCGCCAACACCTGTACCCGGGCCATGGTGGTTGGCGATATGCCCTTTATGTCCTATCAGGCCAGGATGGAAGATGCGGTCGTCAATGCCGGTCGATTTTTAAAAGAGGCCGGAGCGATAGCTGTCAAACTCGAAGGGGGTGCAGGCGTGAGTCATATCATCAAAGCCATATCGGATGCGTCAATACCGGTGCAGGCGCATATCGGGCTGACACCACAGTCTGTTCACAAAATGGGCGGGTTCAAAGTCCAGCGGGACGAAGAGCGGTTGATGGCAGATGCCCGGGAAGTGGAATCCGCCGGCGCTTTTTCTGTTGTCCTCGAAGGGATTCCGGCAGATATTGCTAAAAAAATAACAGACGCCGTGTCCATCCCGACCATTGGTATCGGTGCAGGACCGGAATGCGATGGTCAGATTCTGGTACTGCATGATCTTCTGGGACTGAATGACCGGCATTTGCCTAAATTTGTAAAACAGTATGCAGATCTCGGAAAAGACGCCCGGGAAGGTGTCAGGATGTATGTATCAGAAGTACAGGAAGGAAAATTCCCCACTGAGGCCCATAGCTACAAGGGGGCGGGCCAAAAATAATATTCCCGTTTGGAGGGCATTTTAATGAAAAAAATTGAAATACCTGACCCTGGCTTTGAAACCGGTGATGATGCAGGTTCGGCGTTCAGGGAGATTGTTAGAACAAAGGGCGATCAGACAGCCCTTATTTTTAAGGACCGCCGTATCAGCTGGACAGAATTGGGATCACAGATTAACCGTGTGGCCAATGCGTTACTCTCGCTCGGAATTCAGAAAAATGACAGGGTGGCGATTTTATCCAGAAACTCGGTCGAATATGTTGAGCTTTTTTTCGGCGCCCTTTCTGCAGGGGCGTGTGCTGTGCCCCTGCCCACCATGGCAAGCCCTGACGCGCTGAAATTGATGATCACTGATTCAGCCCCTCGCATCCTGGCTGTGTCCCATGAGTTTTTGGGGCACATGGCACCGTTTATTGATGCGTTTGATTCTATTGTTAACAACGGAAAACTCGGTCTTGACTTTGACAACACCGGCTGGAAAAATTATGAAGACTGGATTGCAGCTGCACCTGACGGTGTCCCTGATGTAAAGGTGGACAAAGACAGCGAGTTTAACATCATCTACAGTTCAGGCACAACCGGCGTGCCCAAAGGCATCACCCATACCCATGGGGTCCGTAAGGCATTTGCCGAAGGCCTTCAGGGATTGTTTGAAGCACCTGATATGGTGAACCTTATTTCAACCCCCCTCTATTCAAACACCACAATGGTCACCTGGCTTCCCTCGATGCGTTACGGCACCACCAGCGTGCTGATGGAGAAATTTGACGCAAGCGGATTCCTCAGGTTGTGTGAGAATGAAAAGGTGGCAATGGCCATGCTGGTGCCGGTCCAGTATGATCGAATCCTGCGTGTTGACGATTTTGACAAATATGATCTCTCTTCAATGCTGGTCAAGTTCAGTACCAGCGCCCCCCTGCTGCCGGCACTCAAAAGGCAGATTATAGACAGATTCCCGGGTGAACTCGTTGAAATTTATGGGTTGACTGAAGGCGGGGTATCTACAGTGCTTATCGCCTCTGAGCGTCAGGACAAACTGGATTCCGTCGGCCAGCCAGTCCCTGGCTGTGAAGTCAAAATCATTGATGAGCAGGGAAAAGTGCTTGAGACGGGTCAGATCGGTGAAATTGTGGGTCGACAGGCATACATGATGACAGGGTATCAGAACAGGGAAGACGCCACCAATGAGATGCTCTGGTATGATAAGGACGGAAAACTTTTTTTCCGAACCGGTGACATCGGCCGGATGGACGAAGAAGGGTTTATTTTTTTACTGGATCGCAAAAAGGATGTGATTATCTCGGGCGGGTTCAATATTTTTGCCATTGACCTGGAGAAGGAACTCCTGAAGCACGAATCGGTTCGGGACGCGGCCGTCATCGGTGTCCCCAGCCAAACCTGGGGGGAGACACCCCTTGCCTTTGTGGTCCTTGAAGACAATCAGGCAGAAACGTCTGAAAGTATACTTGAATGGGTCAACACACGTCTGGGTAAGGGCCAGAGGATCTCGAAGATGGAGATCCTCGATGAAATACCAAAAAGCAGCATAGGGAAAACGCTGAAAAAAGATCTCAGAAAACCCTATTGGGCAAAAAGTTAATCTTCTATCCACACGGCCCTGATTTCAAGGTTGTGTCACAATCATGCAGACGCGAAACACAATATTGAACCCATGAAGTCTATTATTTTTTCATGCCGGCTTATCTTTAGTGCAAGGCCGGCCGGGAATTAAAATGGATCCTTTGCACCATCATATACACACCAAAAAGTACCACTCCGAAATGATTCATCATCTCGGAAATCTTATCAGAATCAATACCCGGAACCCTCCTGGAAACGAGCTGGAGGCGGTCAAGTATATCACCAAAGTGTTTGATAAGGAAAAGGTCGACACCATAGTCCTTGAATCTGCGCCCGGCAGGGGCAATTTGATTGCACGGATCAAGGGGGATGGGAGCAAAAAACCGCTTCTCCTGATGTCGCATCTGGATGTGGTGGGTGTAGAACCTGAAAAATGGGACCATGATCCATTTTCAGGGGAAATTATTGACGGCAGTCTATGGGGGCGCGGTGCCCTGGATTGTAAGAATAGCGTTGTATTATGGATGATGATCCTTTTGATTCTAAAGCGGGAGAAGATTACTCCAAAACGGGATGTCATTTTTCTGGCCACCGCAGACGAGGAAACTGGGGGGCGGTATGGGGCCCGATGGCTGCTGGATAATCATTTTGAGCTCATCGAAGCGGAAGCTGCGCTGAATGAAGGCGGCGGATTCGGGAGGGAGTTTTTAGGACACACCTTTTATACATACCAGACCGCGGAAAAGGGGAATATCTGGCTGCGCCTCACGGTGCGCGGCAAAGCCGGTCACGCGTCAATGCCCGGGAAAAGCAATCCAACCCTTAAAGTGATACATCTGGTTAACAGGCTGATAAAGCGCAAAGGCCGGTTTGCTGTCACCGATACGGTCCGGAAGATGGTCGAAGTCATGTCTGAGGCCCAGAGGTTTCCAGTCAATATTCTCATGAAGCAGATTTTAAATCCAATTTTGTCTGAAACGATTATCTCAGCTGCCATAAAGGATGAAGCCACTGCAGACGGTTTCAGGGCCATGCTGAAAAATACAGTCTGCCCGACGGTACTGAGGGCAGGGCAGAAAGTGAATGTCATTCCATCGGAGGCGAGCGCAGAAGTGGATATCAGGATCCTGCCGGGGGAGGATTCTGAAAAGACGCTGGAAGATTTGATCAGAATAATAGGGGATGATGTTGATGTTGAGGTGCTCGACAGGGTGCCGCCTACCGAATCGCCGCTGGATCATTTGCTGGCGGATTCCATCAGGAAGACAATGGCCCGGCATAAGCCCGATTCATTTCTTATACCCTTGATGCTTCCCGGATCGTCTGACGGGGCGTTTTTTAGAACAAAGGGAACAGTGGTCTATGGATTCACGCCTGTACTTCCCATGGATGATATGGGCCTTGCACACGCACATAACGAAAGAATCTCCCTGCAGAGCCTGGAATTCAGCCTGAATGTGGGGTTGGAAACGGTTTTGGACTTTGTTTTATAATGGAGCGATATTCAAACAGCGCTAATGTGAATGGATGAAAGGAAATGATGATGGAACAGACCGAGACAAAGATAGAATTAAGGGTTTTTCTGACAACCATTATTATTCTTGGGGTTATAATTCTCATAGCCGGTTTTTCCAGCTATTTTATTCAGGCAGGCGAGCTTGTTCCGGTGCTGAAGGAGGGGAAAAGTGTTCAGGTTTACAATACGATTGAACAAACCCCGATACCTGTATGGAAAATTCTTTTGTCTCCGCTTCTCTGCATCACAGGCAAAAATGGCGTGAAGATAATTGTTCTGGTTTTGTTTATCCTGATTATCGGCGGGAGCTTTGCCATATTAAACCGGAGCGGTGTGCTTCCCGGGATCGTGTCAGATCTTGTAAGGAAATTTTCAGATCGAAAGCAATTGTTTCTGGTGATAAATGTGATTGTGTTTTCATTGATGGGATCGTGCCTGGGCATATTGGAGGAAATCGCGCCCCTGGTTTTGATATTTGTTCCGCTGTCCCACAGGATGGGGTGGGACTCGATTACGGGTGTGGCCATCCCTTTCCTGTCCGCGGGTTTCGGATTTGCGGCTGCGACCTTCAATCCGTTTACTGTCGGAACAGCCCAGAAACTGGCTGATGTTGCCCTCTTTTCAGGGCTTTCACTGAGAATCCCCTTCTTTTTCCTGACCACATTGACCGTTATTCTGTATTTACTGTATTACACGAAGAAAATCGAAAAAGATCCTGAAAAAAGTTTAACCTATAAAATGGATCTGGAGATCAAAAAGACGATTAATTTTGACAGTTCGGAAGAGCAGGCGGGGGTGAACAAAAAAACCATTGTGTGGCTGGTGATTTGCTTTTTGCTGGTCACAGGCGTGGTGATTTCAGGGACAATGATTCAGATCATTCAGGACCTGGCATTTCCGTTAATCATGTTGATTTTTTTTATGATGGGGGTTGGCGGCGGTATCCTTTCAGGAGATAAAATAAAGACGGTTTTCGGATATTTCTTGCGCGGTCTGGCTGATTTTTCACCGGCCATTATCCTGGTACTGATGGCCGCATCAGTGGGATATCTGATAGAGGTGGGCAATATCCTGGACACCATTCTCTTCAATCTTTCAAATACGGCACAATACTACGCGAAGGAAACAGCAGTATTTATGATATACGGATTTCAGATCCTCATGAACGGAATGGTTCCGTCGGGATCGGGGCAGGCGTTTCTCACCATCCCGATTCTCGCGCCCTTGGGAGACATCCTGGGCATATCCAGGCAGACGGTGGTCCTTGCCTATCAATTCGGAGATGGGTTTTCTAATCTGATATGGCCGACAAACGCACTGCTGCTGATTGTCATCGGTCTTGGGAAAGTAAGCTATAAAGTCTGGTTCCGGTGGATACTGCCCATACAGCTTATCCTGTTTGGCCTTTGCAGTGTTGCCTTGTTAATTGCGGTTAAGATTAATTATATCTAAATGAAGCCGCGGACATCTCGCCTGGTCAGTTCACAAGAAAGCGGCGGGGAGTTTCATTATCGTGAATGCACTCCGGCAGATTATTCGAATTTTCCCCTGACGGCTAAACCATTCAAGATCAGGCCGAATACATTAATTCCGATCGCAATCGCCCATGCTGCCATGGAGCTGTAGTCTGCCAGACCGTTTTGATAAAAATTCATTAAATGTTTAACAATCCCACCGTACCCATAGACGATAATGGCGATGCCCATCAACAGCCGGTAAATCTTAATGGCACCCAAAAAACCCGGCGTCAGACAAATGCCATAAACAAGCATGGAAATGACGCCCACAAGAGGCGGAGTGGCCGACAGGGGGGGAGACCCGGCGGACGTCAGAATGTAGCTTACAATGTTATAGCCAGCGCCAAGCAGGCAGTAAAAGAGCTGGACCATCAGCAGTTTTTTTAAGTTCATGTTTTCACCTTTTCGTTTCTTGAACCCAGTCTGGCACAAGGACGTCTTTGTCTGACCCGGCTGAAGGGATATAACATTTAATATCCAGCACCGGCGTGTTATTTCTGGCATCGATTTCTTTGATCTCGATCACCTGATTTATTATGGACAGGATTCTGCATCGTGTTGATCCGATAAGATTGGGCCTAACCGGTGCATGGGTTGCAAATACACCGGTCAGGGGGTTTTTCTGATCTCCTCTTGGATGAACCTGCGTGATGTTTCGGGCTTCCGGGGTGTCGTTCTCATGAAACCAGAATAGAACATCGATATGAGAGAAGCCGCTCAGCCCCAGAAGGCCGGGGGCATATTTTTGATTGATCTCTATCCATGAACGGCCATTTTTTTTGTGAACAGTGCCGATGGGAACAAGGTGAAATTTTGCTGCCATCATCATTTTCCTTTTTTTGATCATGTCCGGATATTCATCTCTCAAGAGTAAAGCACCTTGTTCAAGGCGGCATTTGATGGACCGGGTATGATCAGAGAAGTTTTAAATCTGTTTTAGCCCTTTTGGGTACTATTGGCAAGGGATAATGTTGAGGCAGGGTCAACCATGGGTATCCCGCCAGACATTTTCAGTTTTGGTGTTGACATGAATGTGGCAAAAATGAGATGGCATAAGATCAGGATCAGTTAAATACTTATTGTGATTTTTAGGCGCGGCCAGACCCGGGACGGTGGGAGTGATCGCAGCCGGTTCGTATTTTTATGGAGGGAAAAGCATGGACACTCATGCAGCAAAATATCAGGCCGACAATCGATTGAGTCCGCTGACACTCCGACATTTCGCAGCTTATGGTGCAGGTGATTTCGGGTTTGCAGTGATTTACCATATGGTCGGTCTGTTTTTGTTGTATTTCTATACGGATATTTACGGGATTTCAGCTGCAGCTGCGGGCATTATTTTTCTGATCGCCCGTTTCTGGGATGCAGTAAATGATCCTGTACTCGGGTATCTATCAGATCGGACAGAAACCAGATGGGGGAAATACCGGCCATATCTTCTCTTTGCCGTTTTGCCGCTTGCTTTTTTTAATATTCTGCTTTTCATTACGCCCGATTTTGGGAGTACGGGAAAATTTATCTGGGCGCTGGTGATCTATATTGGATGGGGGATGACGTATACGGCAACCAACCTGCCCTATGGTTCGTTAGCGGCCGTTTATACTCAGAATCCAGTGGAGCGTACTTCCCTGGCGGCATCCAGAATGTTCTTCGGTATGCCCGGTATCCTGTTTATTGCAATTGTTACGCCCATTTTTGTTTCTCATTTTAGCAGTGAAACCATTGGATACCCGGTTGCGGTTGTTTTCTACACTATCATTGCCGTGCTGTTAATTTGGCTGGTTTTTGCCTTGGTGAGGGAAAGAGTGCAGCCTGCTGAAAGGGAACCGTATTCTATAAGGGAGATTTTTGCGCTTGTGTATCAAAACAAGGCGCTGCTCCTGGTAAGCGCTGCAGTTCTGCTTCAGGGGTCTGCAAATACCATCAGGATGATGATGGCCAAGTACTATTTTGAATACAACTTGAAGCAGCCGGATCTTTTTCAGATTTTTATGGGGATCGTCATTTTCACCATGATGATCGGTGCTGTTTTCGCTGCCATGGTCAACAAAAAAGCATCCAAGAGGAGTCTTTTTATTTTTGGGATGCTTTTTTTTGTTATAGGCGATTTGGGCATATACTTTTCACCGTATACCCATTTAAAAACAATCATTTTGATGACCGCTTTAACCGGGTACGGCTCGGGGATTGTCTATACCCTGATATGGGCACTGGTGGCCGATACGGTGGAGTACGGCGAGTGGAAGACCGGAAAACGTGCCGAAGGAGTAACATATGCCTCTTATTCTTTTTTCGGCAAATTGGCTTCGGCTGTGGGGGGTGGTTTGGGCGGACTTCTGCTTTCCGTTTCCGGGTATGTGCCCCATGCCGTGCAGACACCTGCTGCCGAGCATACTATTCTTGCTTTATTCACCCTCGGGCCGGTTATTGGCGGGACGGCAGCAGTCATTGTCATGTGTTTTTATAAACTGGATGACGAGCTGTTTGCAAAGATCCTTGAAGAACTTGAAAGCCGAAGAGCGTGACATGATAAACACCCATATTGACGGGGGGACACTCAATATATAATAGTATGGAGGAGAACATCATGCTGTATGATCCAAATCAGTTGTTTAAAAGTGGAAAAGGGGTGAAGACCTGCTGGGCAAGCCCGGAGAATCCAACAGCAAAGAAGGGGAAAGGCGGTATCCCGAATGCAGGCAGAAAAGGAAGCCCCTGTTTACCGCTGCTTCCCGGAGAGTCCTTTGTCATGGCCGAAGCTGTAAAGACATCAGGTACGGTAAGAAGGATCTGGGTGACCATTGCCGAACGCTCCCCCTGGATGCTGCGGTCACTTAGGCTCGATTTTTTTTGGGATCAGCTGGACCAGCCGTCATTCAGCGTTCCTTTCGGAGATTTCTTCGGGCATGGATTGGGAAGGGTGTATGCATTTGATTCAGCGTTGTTTTCCAACCCGGAGAGTCGGAGTTTCAATTGTTTTATTCCCATGCCGTTTAAGACAGGAATGAAAATCGTTATCACCAATGAAAGTGATCAGATATTGCCGCTGCTTTACTATGATGTTGATTACACCATCGGCGATCCCCACGGAGAGGATATGCTCTACTTTCACGCCCATTATCGAAGGGAACATAAAACGACACTCGGGAAGGACTATGCGTTTCTCCCAAAAATCAGCGGGGAGGGGCGGTTTCTAGGGGTTAATGCGGGCGTGATTGTAAACCAAAAGGACTATCTGGATACATGGTGGGGTGAAGGTGAAGTAAAGATGTATATTGATGGGGATTCCGATCACCCGTCGCTGTGTGGCACCGGAACCGAAGACTACATCGGGACAGCATGGGAGCAGGGTCAATACGCGACATTGTATCAGGGCTGCCCCCTGGCTGATTTTGAAAACGGCCAGTTTGCATTTTATCGATACCACATTCCGGATCCGGTCTATTTTTATGAGGATATCCGAGTCACCATACAACAGATCGGGTTTTGCCAGTTTGACAGTCGCGAAAACCTGGCAAAAATGAACAGGAAGTATTATAAAGCAGCCGGAGGGAGGCCGGAATTTGATATGGCCAACCCGCTGGAAGTGCCGCCGTATATAGAAAGGGAGGATGACTTTTCCAGCTGTTCCTATTTTTATCTGGATAAACCAACAACATCCCTGCCGGGTTTGGATCCGGTGGAAAAAAGAGCAGGCGGTCTGCTGGATATATCCGAGACATTGAAGACGTCTGGCGTATCACCTGATTTTGCGCTGACCTATTTCCAGTTTTTAATGGATAACCGCGCAACATAAAAGAAGGCGCATACCAGCAGGCCTTTGACGATTTGGGCCGATGAATCGACACCAACTATGCCCCTGAAAAATAGGAAGGACTCAAAGCCATCAACACCTGTCCCACTCCGTAACAGATATGCCCGGAGAGAAAGGGAAGCGGTTTTCGGAAGCGGTGTACGGCGTATTCAAGATCGCCGATATAGAGAAGGGCAGTGCCCGCAACCAGCATGATCGACTGGGTCATGGTGAAGGCGTCGCCAAAGAAGGTCGATATGGCCCTGCTCACCATGAAAGGGCAAACAAGTCCGTAAATCATCGCGGGAATTTTAAAGGTGCCCAGGCCGGGCCAGAGATATGCTATTGATGCGATATAAATGATAAAAAGAACAATGCCAACGTAAAGATCCTGTTCGTGAAATCCGTTGTAGACCGTCATCCCTATGGGGTAAATCAGGTAGGCGACGGTAAACATAAGAATACCGATCATCAGGATATTGTCTTTTCTCATATCGATATGCACCAGGTCCGCGGCCAGAGAAAATGCCAGCCCTCCGATAATCCACAGCGAGAAACCGGTGTTTGCATTTGGATGAAACAGACTCAAAAGGCCGATGAGAAGGGCCAGGGATGTCATGGTCGGTTGAAGGATTTGCGTTTTTTTCATATCTAACTTGGTGCGCGCAATCGTATAGAGAATAATGACAATGAGACTAAATGGCAGTGGCAGCAAATGGTAATACATGGTCACTCTCCTTTAATAACAGATTTTTATGACGCTCTTGCCTTTATTTTTTCTTGAATCTCCGTATAGGTGTTTCTATCCAGCTTGTAAAATAAAAGAATAATATTTGCAGCAATAATAAACAATGCGGCCAAAGGACCGACCAGAAAACGAATTCCCAAAATTGCAGTTTCGGTCTGGACAACGTTTGCCACATAACCGAAGGTCTCGAGAAAAATACCGCTCAGGAAAATGGCCAGGGCCGAACCGATTTTGGACATGAACGTCCATATTCCGTAATACATGCCGTCCTTGCGGACGCCGGTCATGGCGTAGTCATATTCAACTGTATCGGGCAGCATGGACCAGGGCATCACAAAGTGCGTGGACAGGCCGATACCGCAGAGGAACATTATGGCGTACACAACACCTATTGTAAAAAGATGCCCAATAAAAAAGAGAAGCAGAAGAGACACCATGAGCAGATACATGCCATACATATACGTATTTCGTTTCCCCAGTTTACTTGAGATCTTAACGGAAAGGGGAAGAAAAGCCATGGCGGTCACAAATAAAATAATCAGGGCCGGCGTCAGCAACGCCTCGTTGTTATGAATGTACTTAAAATAGTAAATCAAGCTGGCCGTGATAATGGTGAACCCGGTGGTATTCAAGGCAAAAGGGATCAGGACCATCAGAAAAGATTTGTTTTTAACGGCATCGCCATAGGACCCGAATATGTCAAAGGGTTTCTTTTCCCGGGTATATGGCGGTTCTTTAATAGAGAAAAAGGGAATCAGGGCGGATATACACATCATCACCCCGAATATTGCCCCCATGGCCATATACCCTGTGGTTTTGCTCTCGAACATATTGATAAGCGGAAGGGCCGCACCACCGCCGATCAGCAAACCCAGTATGCTGAAAACCGATCGATAGCCGTTGATATTGGTCCTTTCATCAAAATCTTTTGTCAGTTCAGGGACCATGGCAATATAGGGAATATTAACTATCGTGAATGCCGTGCACAGCAGCATATAGGCCAAGGTTGCCCAGACAAATAAATTGGAAATTCCCAGGACTACGGGATTGGTGTACATGAAAAAAAAGGAGAACCCCAGCGGGATTGCACCAAAAAAGAACCAGGGTCTTCTCTTGCCCCATTTCGTGACAGTTCTATCAGAAAGATAACCCACTGTTGGATCGGTAACCGCGTCCCAGACTTTGCCGATCATCAGGGCGGTACCGACAAGTGCGGCGGATAGCCCCACTTCGTCTGTTAAAAAGTTCAAAAGAAAAATGCCCAGGGCAGACCAGAATAATGTAGCGCCCAGTTCACCTGCGCCATACCCCAGTTTTTTTTTGACGGTCAGTTGGCTTTTTTCTTGCATTTCCCCTCCCTTTATTCCTGGCAGGTTTCAGGTATGGTCATACTGAAAGTGTTCCCCTTGCAGCAAGAAATTAGATATCAGCCTGCCGGGAAGAAATCAAGTG
>JAUXCK010000045.1 GCA_030618925.1 Desulfobacteraceae bacterium | reverse complement strand
CAGCGACCCTGGCCCGGGATCTGGACTTGATGAGGGAAGACTACGAGGTGCTCGAGGTTCAGCCCGTAGATATGTTTCCGCACACCTTTCACATTGAATCCATTACAAAATTGAAGAAGAAAGACAGGGTGCGGTTATAATTTTTTGTTGAAAAATCGATGTCATTCATCATCGATATTGGAAGATCAATCTATGGGGGGGTGTTGGCTACACTCTTCTTTAATGCTGTTTTATAATCCTCCGGCGTGTCGATGTCAAAAAGAATATTGCTATCAGGAACCTCTAAGGTGATGGTGTTTGATTCAAATTGTGATAGAGCGGTCTTTAATCCACCTTTCCCGTTCCAGGAAAGAATATCTCTGAAGCAGGCGGAAGGAAGAAGGGGAGGGTGGCCGCGCACGCCTTCAAAACTGGGGCGCAGAATTTTCCCCGGCATCTGCTGATACACATCACGGAGATGGACGATCGTGTCTTTTTTTACAAGCGGAATATCCACCGGATGGATGAAACAAGCGTCACTATCAGGGCCCAGACTTGAGAGCCCCGAAAGCACTGAAGAGAACATGCCCCTCCCAAAGTCGGGATTGTCCGTTGCCTTCACTTTAAGCTTATTCAGGACAGGCAGAATCTTTTTTTTCTCATGTCCCACAACAACGCGGATGTCTTCAATGGCAGCATTTTTATAAAGGGAGACAGTCTGCTCGATCATTGTCCGATCACCAAAGGGGAGGAGAGACTTGATACTCCCCATACGAGAGGAAAACCCGGCGGCGAGGATGATCGCTGAAAATTTATACGACATCAGGTCTCTTTCCTTGATTTGACCTGGATCAGTTCTGACATAATACTCACGGCTATCTCTTCGGGCGTGTCCGCGCCAATGTCCAGACCAATAGGGCTGTGAACCCGTTTGAGATCTTTACCGGTAAATCCTTCACCAAGAAGTGCCTTGTAGATCATATCCCGTTTTCGCCTGCTGCCGATCATTCCAATATACCCGGCCCCTGTCGATAGCGCCTGGGACAGGACAATCTTGTCGTTCAGGTGACCCCGCGTGATGATGACCAGATAACTGTTTTTATCTATCTTGAGGTCGTGAACACAATTTTCGAAACTGGAAATCACTTTTACCATGGCGGGTGCGGGGAACCGCTTTGGATTGGCAAATGTTTCCCGGTCATCAAGAACAACCACCTGGAAACCCACCTGTATGCCAATAGAGGCCGTGGGCCTGGATACGTGTCCGGCCCCGAAAATATAAAGCATGTTTTGTCTATAACAGGGTTCGACCCAGAATTTTTCTTTCCCTATGGTGAGCATTCCGGGATGACGGATATCGCGGGTATGTTCCATGATGTTTTCGATCACTGAGGATGAATAGGGGGATTCGGCTTTAAATGGCGTGTCTGCCTCAACAAGAAAACGGAAAAAACTTTCCGGCTTTGCCATTGATTCGTCTATAGCGGTAACAAGCACACATGTTCTGTCGTTTTTCAGGGCAGTTTGAATCGTCTCGAAGATGTTAAGGGTTTCAGGGTCGGAATGATACAGATCAATGAGGACCTCAATCTTTCCACCGCATATCATATCCATGCCGGAGAGGGTTTCATGGGTCATGTCAAATGAACACATGGCGGGTGTGTTGGAAGAAAATACTTCAGATGCGGCGATTAAGACATGGGCCTCTACCTGGCCGCCGCCGATGGTACCGGAGAATTCGCCATTTCTGCGGACGATCATTTTTGTTCCGGCGGTGCGCGGGGTCGATCCCTGGTGGCCGATAATGGTGGCAACCACCAGGTCTTCACCGCGGGTCAGTGATCTAAGGATGGTGCGGATGAATTCGTACAAAACAAACCTTACACTATATATTTACCAATTTATTCCCTGCAGGCCAGGAGGGTTCGAATAACCAGTGTCTTTGCGATTTGGACCATATACGCATTATGGGGCAATGGATCTGCCTCAACCACAGCCGCTTCTCCTGCAGCAGCGGCATTCTCTTCTGTGATGGCTTTCCCGATTATGGCATCTTCGGCTTTGACGGCACGATAGGGTTTGACATAGACGGCATTCAGACAGATTCTTGCGGCAGTGACTTTCCCGCCAGCAGATGAAATACAGGCAGCTGCATTCACAAGGGGGAAGTCAATTGATTTTCGGATGGCAAATTTAAGAAAAGCGCTCTTTGACCCGTTTTCCGGTTTCCGGATTTGAATCCCGGTAACGATTTCATCAGAATCCAATATTGTGGTTGTTTTTACGCCGACTTTAAAAAAATCTTCCGCCTTGATGCTTCTTTTTGATGTAATGATTTTTGCATTCAGGGCGATTAAGGCAGGAGCCGTGTCACTGGGATGTACGGCATAGCAGCCTTTTTTAACACTTCCGCCAAAGATGGAGTGATATCTGTTGTCTCCATCAATGGCGTAACATCTGCCGCCGCCCTTTCTGAGGCAGGGAAACCGGTTGTTCTCATTTCTATAGTACCAGCAGCGGATATCCTGGCATATATTACCGGCAAGAGTGCCCATCTCCCTCAAGTGGGGGGATGCTGTCCGACGGGCTGCTTCAGCCAGGGCATAACAGCGGTCCTTAAGTGCCGGGTGATCTGCTATATCCTGTAACCGGGTCAGGGCGCCGATGGTAAACAAACCATCCTTTTCGTCAATATAATCCAGTCCGGGGATTGTCTTGAGGTTAATGAGGGCTTCAGGATAATTCGGGAGGATCATATCCTTCATTTTGCCAAGCAGGTCTGTGCCACCGGCAATCAGGCTGCCCTTGCCGCCATAACGATTCAGGCAGGAAACTGCTTCTTCGACTGTTTTTGCGTTAATATGAACAAATCGCTTCACCGTTATCCTCCTATACCTTGCCGAGCGCCGTAAGAATTTTATCCGGCGTAATGGGAAAATCGTTAATCCGGACACCAATGGCATTGTAAACGGCCGGACCAAGCAGTGTCGGGATCAGTGTTGCAATGTCTTCTCCAATTCCGACAACACCATACGGACCATAGCCCATGCCGCTCTCAATCAGGATCGTATCGATGGGCCCTGAATCCAATATGGTTGCAATTTTATAATCCAGAAGATTCCCGTTCAGCATCACGCCTGTCACCGGGTCATAGATGACCTCTTCACTTATTCCGCGGCCGACCCCCATGTAAGTGCCGCCATATTGCTGCCCTTCGCAGGAGGCCCTGTTGATCACCTTGCCCACATCGTTTGTGTTCACCACCCGGGTGACGATGATTTGTCCGGTATCTGTATCGACTTCGACTTCCATAAAATGGCCTTGCCGGCAAAATCGGGGACGGGGCTGGTTCGGCTGATAGGTGCCGGTCTGGGTATGATAACCGAATGCGAAAAGGGGTACCGTGAAAGGGGTCCTGACCCCCAATGCCTCGGGATCCACCAAGGGGCCTGAGTTGAATGAAGCGCCGACCAACTCCGAAAGGGGCATCTTCTTTTCAGGATCAGCCTTTAAAAAAATGACACTGTCCTTTATATTCAGCTCCTCCGGCCCGGCATCTGGAAACGCAGGCGGAAATTCTCCCCTCTGGGATTTGCCAACCGGTGTTGTTGCGACCTCAAGGATTTTCTTTTTTAATATTCTGGCCGCATGCCGGACGGCAAATCCGTTGATGGACATATTTGTGGAAGAATCCGGCGTCATCCTGAAATAGCCGGGATCAAACTGCGGGTTGTAATGAACATCTTCGAGCCGCATGCCGAGTTCGTCCGCCGCCACCTGGCAGTAGGAACTTTCAGCATCCACACCATTGTCACAACCCATCCCCAGAATCGTTGCCGTGCCGTCATTTCGTTCAATCCGGATGGCCATTTCGCTGGAGCCGGCTGAATCATCCCACTCATGGGTCCAGGTAAACCCGAGTCCATGCATTCTCCCGTTGGCCAGCTTTTTTTCACCCGGAGGATGCCACTTCTCATCCCAGCCAATGGCGGCCTTGCCTTTTTCCACACACTCCCTCAGGCTGTCTCTCACCTCGAATCCGCGTTTGGCTTTTTGCTGGTTCAGCCAGTCCATATCATGGCCGTCCGCCCCGTCATTTTTAAGGGCCACCTCTGTCGGGTCGAGCCCGAGTTCGCCGGCCACATGATCAAATATCATGGTAAAGGCATGGGCAGCGGAGTTCTGCTCGCACCGGGTGGGCACTGTAGGGCCCTTGTTGATCATTACCACTTTGTGTTTACAATAGATATTGGGGATTCTTGTATTCTCCACAAGGTGTTTCAAGGGATTGAAAACCGGATAGATCTGATTGGACAGGATCGAATCTCCCCACACGGCTGTGATGGTGCCGTCTTCTTTTGCGCCAACCTTGTAAAAATAGGCCCCTTCATCCATAGACCCCCCGTAAAAATCCTCCCGTCGATTGAAGGTCCATTTTACAGGCCGGCCGGTTCTTCTGGCAATCACCGCCGCACAATAATGCCCCCCCATGTTCCAGTTTGTCTGGCTCCATCCGCCGAAGCTCGCCCCCTGGGAAAGGCAGTGCACCTGAATCTGATTCATGGGAATACCGCCAAACCATTTGGAAATAACCCGTTTTGCAATATGGGGCCGCTGCTGTTTGACCCATGCTTCAATACAGTCTCCATTCCATTTGATAACACCACAGGGCCGTTCAGGGCCAACCCAGGTGTGCAGGCGCCGGAACGATTTGAATTCGAAAATCTTGTCCGCCTCGGCAAACCCTTTTTCCACATCCCCCAGTTCAAGCACATCCAGAAGGCCCTCATTGATATGATTGCTGTCCGGATACATTTCAAGGTTGGCAATAGCCGTATCCTGTAAAGGGGCCGCCTCGGTGTCAAGATTGAAGGGTCGTTCTTCCCAATCCGTCTTGATGAGTGTCAGGGCCTGCTCGGCGATGGTTTCTGTATCGGCCGCCACAGCCGCGCCGACTTCCTCCCCCTGGAAATGGGCTATCCTGGGAAGGGGCGGTTCGTCGGCCGTGGGTGTATGACCGCTGATGGGCGCAAATTCCGGGATTTCTGGATCGTCATATCTTAAAACTGTCCTCACACCGGGCAATTTCTCAGCCTTGCCGGTGTCCATATTTTTGATTTTCGCATGAGGGTATGGAGAGGTTAAAAACCTCATGTGCAGCATCCCCGGCAACTGGACGTCCATGGTATATACGGCCTGTCCCGCAGCTTTTACAACTCCGTCAATACGGCGTGGGATTCTTTTCCCGATATAGGTGTACTCTTTGAGCGGGTATTTGTCTGCCCTGAGGTTGTCGAACATTTCTTCCATTCTAGTCTGCTCTTCGCTGCCCATCTTATTCTCCCCCTTTAAGCTTATCGAGTGCATCTTGTTTTACCGCTTCAAAGCTTAGCTTGTCGGCATCTTCTGTGGGTTTCAGGCTTCGTTTCTTTCCTTCAGGGAATTTTCTTTTTTCCACGGCTGCTTCGAGTATTGCCACAGGGTGCTGCGGGTAAGTTCCGCAGCGGCAGAGATTCCCGGCCAGGGCTTCTCTTATCTCATTGTCAGCCGGGGCAGGATTTTTATCAATAAGGGCTTTGGCGGTGACAACAAAGCCGGGGGTACAATACCCGCACTGCATGGCATGGTGTTTGGCATAGCTTTCGATCAAGGGATGTTCGGCTTCGGCGATCCCTTCAATGGTTTCAATCTGTTTTCCGTCGCATTCCACTGCAAGTGCCATACAGGAGAGAATGGCCCTTCCCTCCATAATGACCGTGCATGACCCGCAGGCCCCCCGGTCGCAGAATTGTTTGGACCCGATCAGACCGAGCCTGTCATGGATGAGATCATAGAGGGTCAGTTCCGGTTCAGCCCTTAATGAGTAGGACCCCCCATTGATGGTCATGGCAATCATCCCCTCTGGTGCGGGAATCGGTTCATTCTTATGATCCTTAAGTATATGGGTTTTGAGATCATCAAAAGTCTGATATTGGGTCGAACAATATGGACACAGGTACTTTGAGTTTTTATTTGGATTGTCTGTCACGTGTGCTTACCTCCTGAGCGCGATGATCCGGGAAAGTAATCTTGGGTCGTCAGTTAAAGAATGTATCGGCACAACACAAGCAAAAAGTATAAGGGCGAGTCGTGCCGGCATCAGGCGATTGACCGCGGAAGTCGCCTCAAAATCTGGGATTTTTCAATCCGATCCTCATACTCGCTGCGAAAATATTTCAAAGAATCCAGGACCGGGATCGGAGCAGCCTGCCCGAGACCGCAAAGAGAGGAAAGCATCATGGCTTCGGACAATGCCTCAAGGTTCTCCATATCCTCAGGAACACCTTCCCCGATCTCCAGGCGCCTGAAAATTTCGATCATCACTTCTGTTCCTTCCCTGCAGGGAGTGCACTTTCCGCATGATTCCTCTGATAGAAATATCATGGATTGATGCACCATATCCGTGATATCTCTTTCATTATTAAAAACAATAACGCCGCCGGATCCAAGGAGCGTTTCAAAAGAAAGCGGCGTATCCAGCTGATCGAAAGGAATAATACTTCCGGAAGCACCGCCCACCTGAACGGCCTTGATATTCTTCGCGCCTGCCAGAGTCACCACGAGTTCCTTAACCGGGCTGCCCATTTCCAATTCATAAACACCGGGTTTTTCCACATCACCGCTGATTGAAAACACCTTGGTTCCCCTGCTGTTCCCGGTTCCGATGGTTTTAAACCACTCACCACCGTTTAAAATGATTTGCGGGACGTTCATGAGTGTTTCAACATTATTGATGATCGTCGGTTTATCAAAGAGTCCTTTTTCAGTGGGGAAGGGGGGTTTATACCGGGATTCTCCTCTTCTCCCTTCAATGGAGTTCATGAGGGCTGATTCCTCACCACAAATATAGGCACCCGCGCCTTCGCGGATCTGAACCGCCAGATGCTTCAGGAACCCTTTCTCTTTGGCCTGTTCAATGGCATTGGTCAACAGATCCAGCAAAAAGTGATACTCAGCGCGAAGATAGATAAACGCCGTCTGGGCACCAATGGCATATGCTGTGATGGCAATGCCTTCGATCAGTGTGAACGGATCTTTTGCCAAAAGGTGTCTGTCCTTGAATGTGCCGACTTCGCTTTCATCTGCATTGCAGATCAGGTATTTCTGATTTTCTCCGGCCTTCCTTGCAAGCTCCCATTTCGTGCCGCACAGAAAACCCGCACCGCCCCTGCCTTTTAGTTCAGAGGTTTTGATCTCATTAATGATGTCTTCCGGGGTCATTTTTTCTAGAGATTTTTGAAGCGCCTTAAACCCGCCCTGATCGATATGGGTGTCGATGTTGTCAGGGTCAATTTTTCCGCAATTCATTGAAACAATTTGTTTCTCCGGCACGGCAATTCTCCTCAAAATGGGTATTAAGTATCTGACCGGCACATGGGCCAATCTTTAAACTATAACAGAATTCTGCAGTGCGATGGGCCTGCCGAACTAAACCTAATCATATGTGTTCAAGATTTCTGAAATGCGTTGGGGTGTCAGATTTCCGTGAACATCATGATTTACCAGCATGGCAGGGGCGACGTCACACGCACCGATACAGCTCACAAGTTCCAGGGAGAACCTGCCATCAGGCGTGGTTTCACCTGGGATGATGCCTATTTTCTTTTTCACACTGTCGATAATCATGCGCGAGTTTTTTAAATAGCAGGGGAGGTTTTGGCAAATGCGGATCACGTGTTTGCCAAGCGGTTCGACTGAGAGAAATGCGTAAAAGCTGGCAACGCCAAACACCTGGTTTTCAGGAAGGCCAAGGGCTTTTGCAGTATCCACAATGAACGCGCGGGGAATATGCCTGTATTCAGCCTGTGCGCTTTTTAACAGCATAAGGAGATCTTCACGTTTTTTGTCTGACAGCGAAATATCCTGAGAAGCTCTCTCCATATCAAACCGCTCCTTTCTGTTTTTTATCAAGCAAATCCGGTCGGCTTAAGGCGCCCGTGGGACAGGCGTCTGCACAGACGATGCAATCCTTACAAATGTCATGGGTCAAAGCATCATCACAGCCTGTTATAATTTTGGATTCAAACCCCCTGTATCCGACACTCAGCACCCCCTTACCGGCAATTTCATCACATGCTTTGACGCATTTAAAACACAGTATACATTTTGACAAATCTCTTGTCACATATGGATTGGACTCTTCAGGTGCGTAAAATCGGGGTTTTTGTACGTGGAACCTTGGTTCCCCTACTTCCAGATCCGAGGCAAGCTTGTGCAGCGCGCAGTTAGCCGCATTGACATCGTTGACGCATGTTCCAGTGTGGGCAGTCAGCAGCAATTCCACGATGGTTTTCCGGACAGACAGGACTTTGGGAGAACGGGTGTGAATGACCATTCCATCTGTAAGGGGTGTATGACAGGCCGCAACCAGTGTCCGTGCGCCCTCCACCTCCACAACACAGATACGGCAGACACCATTGGGTGTCAGATCAGGTTGATGGCAGAGAGTGGGGATGTCTATGTTGTTTTGCGTTGCAGCTTCAAGGATCGTCATGGGGTCTGGAACCGATATTTCGGTTCCATTAATTGTAACCGTTATATTTCCCATCATGCCACCTTTGCATCAGGTTATTCAGTTCATCATAAAAGATTAATGATTGCACCTATCAGAAAAATCAGATAACTTCAACACCCTTTTTCTTTTTTGTGTTTGTCAAGGGGGACCGGCAGCCGTTTATTTGCCTTAGCCGGCAAAGACTGTTATAAGAAAAGGTGTCGGGCAAGGCAAAAAACCTGCGAATGGAAGGGGTTGTTCCGGTTGCTGTCAGGGTGACACAAAATATTTTATCTCATGAGAAAAATGACCATGCGCATAGAGAAGAAAATTTCTGGTTTAAAGGATGACCTTAAAAAATACGGAAGTGTTGCCGTTGCCTTTTCCGGTGGTGTGGACAGCAGTTTTCTTGCAAAGGCAGCAAGGGATGCGCTGGGCGAAAGGGCAGTTGCGCTGACCATTGATACCCTGTTTATGCCACGGTTGGAAACCGCAGAGACTTCCCGTATTGCCGAACAGATTGGGATTAAACACGAGATCCTTGTTCTTTCCGACATAGATGCGTCCATATTGAAAAATTCCAGGGAAAGATGTTATCTGTGCAAGAAAACAATATTTTCAGAGTTGCTGAAAACTGCCAGGGGAATGGGCGTACAATATCTGATTGAAGGGTCTAATCTGGATGATCTTGATGATTTCAGGCCGGGGGTGAGGGCCATCAGGGAACTGGGTGTCAAAAGCCCGCTGGTGGAGGGCCTGTTTACAAAGACCGACATCAGGGAAGGTGCCAAAGTGTTAGGATTAGACACCTGGGATAAACCATCAATGGCCTGTCTGGCCTCAAGAATTCCGTATGATCAGAAAATCACGCCGAAAATGTTGAAGATGGTAGAACAAGCTGAGGAATATCTCCTGCAAAAAGGAATCAGGCAGGTGCGGGTGCGCTGCCATCAGGACCTGGCGCGAATTGAAGTTTCACCGGAGGAGCGAGATGTTTTTTTTAATGTAAAATTCATGGATGAGATGGCAGCAGTCCTTAAGAAAATCGGATTCCGGTATGTGGCCATCGATGCTGACGGTTACAGGACTGGTAAATTGAACCGGATCGATCAATAGACGGAAAGGCCCGCCCCCAGGCCTTGAAGCAGGGCAGCAAGGTGATCTCTGAGTTATCCTTTTGGCTCACGTTTCAATGGTTCTATCTTCCACATGTTTTTTTCCTCCAAAACTATTTTCAATGTTTTCAATGCGCCATTGGTGGCCGGTATGCCGCCGTAAACTGCGGTTTGAAAGATCACCTCTGCAATTTCTTCGGGTTTGCATCCCACGTTCAGTGCGGCATGGATGTGAAGCGCCAGTTCATCAGTGCGTGAAAGGACAGTGAGCGCAGCCACGGTAATCAACTGCCGTGTCGTGTGGGGAATTTTTTCTCTGGCGTACATCTGCCCGGTGATAAAGAGAGAAAGATCCTTTGCCAGGTCTTTGTCAAAAGCCTTCCACAGATCATAAGGCCTTTCGCCTTTGATATCTTTAAAATAAAGTGCTGCGGTCTCTCTGGTTTTTTCTTTCAGTGTTTTTTCCATTTTTGACAACTCCCATTTTTGGGTTACCGGTTGGCCTTTCGGATGCCGAGCTGATCCATGGCAATGATCATCTTGCAGATGTTTGCAGAGCCTTCAACAATTAAATAGGTCGGCGTATCCCTGAAGTATCTGGCCACCGGGTATTCCGTGGAATATCCATAAGCCCCCAGAATTCTCATGGCATAATTTGCACACTTGTTTACGGTTTCGCCAGCAAAATATTTGGCCATGGCCACATCCCGTCCATTGTTCAGACGGCCTTCATCTTTGGCGACGGCGGCTTTATAAACCAGTAGCCGGGCCGCTTCGATTTCGGTCACCATCTGGGCCAGCATATCCTGGTTCATCTGGAATTGCCCAACAGGTTTACCGAATTGTTTTCGGTCGTTGCAATACTTAGTGGCCACATCGAGGCATGCCTGGGCGACTCCGACCGCACCGGCTGCAGCAGACAGGCGGGTATTGTTCAGGGAGCTGAAAACAATCCCGGCGCCATCTCCCGGCCCACCCAGGATATTCCCTTTGGGCACCTTTACATTGTCCAGAAAAAGTTCACCCGTAGGGGAGCTGAATGACCCGAGTTTACCTATATCAGATGTTTTGATGCCGTCAAAATTTTTCGGCTCGATCAGAAATGCGGAAAGGCCTTTTGATCTGGCGGATTTATCCGTATAGGCATAGCAAATCAAAACATCGGCATCAGCGGCATTGGATATCCAGGTTTTGGACCCGTTCAGCAGCCAGTGATCGCCTTTATCCTCTGCCAGGGTCGAGATGGCCATCACATCTGAGCCGGCATCCGGCTCTGTGATCGCGAATCCGCCCAGGAACTCGGCGCTGCAAAGCTTTGCAATGTATTTTTGCTTTAATTCCTCGCTCCCGTGAGAATAGATCGTGTAGGCGCACCCGATCAATTGCATATTTATCTGCACCCTGAGTGAACTGGAGGCCCGCGCGATTTCCTCGGTCACAATGGCCACAGCCTGCCACCCTTCATCCATTTCTTCTCCACCATATTCTTCTGGAATGATCGCTCCCAAAAAACCAAGCTCACCCATGGGTTTGATCACTTCCTTATAGGGCAGATAATGGTCAGCATCCCACTGGTCAGCATAGGGGGCGATCTTTTTGGTCGCAAATTCCCGGACCGCCTTCTGGAGCATTTGAAGCTCTTTTGAAAAATTAAAATCCATGCCTGTCACCTCCTTTAATATTGTTAGAAAATATGTGCAGTTTTAATATTCATATATGGATAATAGCTGAAGCGCCGTGCGTCATCTTTTACATGAAGCTATTATAGATAATCCCAACGGGTTTCAAGAAGAAAATTATTTTCGGCGCAGGTCCGGGTACTTTATCATCGGGAAGGGGTCAGATCAAAATTCAGCTTGACATGCATATTGAGTTGAAATAGCTTTTTCACAGTATATCGGCAGACAGCCGTACCACACTAAAAACGATACCCTGCCTATCAATAGCTTTATTTTT
>JAUXCK010000317.1 GCA_030618925.1 Desulfobacteraceae bacterium | reverse complement strand
TGCGCGCATGGTATCCACGGATAGAGAACTGTCCATCCTTGACATGCTGCAGGCCTTTACCTATACTTTCACTATTTGAAACAGATCCTGTTGTTTAGAACACCTACCTTAAAATGGGAGATGAATAGATGATCGCTGCTGAGAAAAAATTAAAAAGAACCATACGATTAAAGCGCAATCTCTTATCAAGCAGATATGAAATTTGCATAGAACGCATGAAATTTTTTACCGAGGCCTATCAAAAATATTCAGATGATCCTGAAACGATTAAACGCGCCAAAGCAGTGGCACATACCTTGCAAAATATGACCATCTTTATCAGGGATGATGAACTGCTCGTGGGAAACGAAACCAGCAAGAACCTGGGCGAAAAGGTGAATCTGGATCTGCAGCGGTTCAATGACAACTTGGACCAAAAGAGCACCTTTCAAGAACTTGCCAATAGAAATCCCCAGCCGTTTTTTATTGAGGACCAGGAAATAGATGAACTGCAGGAAATGATCCCTTTCTGGCAGGGAAAATCCCTCGCAGGCGATATCATACACAAAAAGCTGTTAGAAAAGAAACTGATCTCAGACAAGGGCGTGCTGGCTGCACTGGCACCCAACATCGCCCTTCAAATCGGGACCACAGAAGGTCACCTGTCCGCAGGATATGAAAAGCTCCTCCAGTCCGGGTACAGGGGAATCATTGAAGAGGCGGACGGTTACCAGAATAAATTACAACCGGATGAGCCTGAATTTCAGGAAAAATATGACTTTTATGAGGCGGTGAAAATACTCTATAAAGCAGCTGTCCTGTTTTCAAAACGGTTTTCAGTCCTTGCCTGTGGCCTGGCAGATAAGGCACCTCATGGAGAGAGAAAAAATGAGCTTGCCCTAATCGGAAGGATGATGAATAAATTTGCGAAAAGCGCTCCAGATACATTTTACGAGGCCGTGCAATTTATCTGGTTCAGCCAAAATATCGCAAATATTATTTATCAGCGGAGCGTGGTGTCGCCCGGAAGGCTGGATCAGATCTTATGGCCCTATTATGAAAAGGATATGCAGTCCAAGAAGATTACGCGTGAATTCGCCCTGGAACTGATTGAAGAATTGAACCTGAAGCTCACATGGAACGTCACGCTGATCCCGACTGAATTAACGACCATTGCGAACGCTCTCGGGCAGAACACACAGACAATAACAATTTCGGGGATGAAAAAGGACGGGATTGATTCGACAAATGACCTGTCCTATCTGTTTCTGGAAGCATATAAAAATGTGAAGGTATTTACAACAGATCTGTCCGTGCGCGTTCATAAAGACACGCCCGAGGAATTTTTCAAGGAAGCATTATCTGTTTTTAAGTCAACTTCAGGGATTGCCTTTTATAATGATGATGTCATTATCCCTTCTCTGGAAAAAGCAGGCTATACTGCCGAAGATGCCCGGGATTACGTCATTATCGGCTGTGTGGAACCCGCCGGCCAGGGGAACAGCTTTACCGCCAGCGGACGGATGTTTATGAATCTGCCGGGCGTGCTGGAACTGGTCCTGAACAACGGATACAGCAATATGTCCGGTATGGTTGACGGAATGGAAACCGGAGATCCATCCTTTTTCGACACCTTTGACGACCTGCTCAAAGCCTTTGCCAGGCAGCTTTCCTTTAACATCGAGCGATCGGTTCAAATTGCAGACACAGGCGATATCGAGGCCATGAAGTACTTCCAGCACCCTTTTATCTCCGCAATGCTGGACGGGTGCATGGAAAAAGGCAAAGACCATGTATGCGGAGGGGCCAAGTACAATCTTTCATCCATTACCGGGTATGGGTTTGCAACCCTTGTGGATTCGCTTTTTAACATTAAAAAGCTGGTATATGATGAAAGCCGGATGTCATTGAAAGATATCATTGACATACTTAATTCAAATTTTGAAGGCCAGGAAACCCTGAGAGAAAAATTAACCCATAAATATGATAAATGGGGAAATGACAAGGCGGAAATCGACGCCTTTGCCTGCCGTTTATGGGATCTGTTCACCCGGGAAGTGGCAAAATATTCACCCATAAGAGGCGGCAGGTACAGTGCAGGTGCCTATTCCATGGGCGTGCATGTGATGGAAGGATTTGTCACCCAACCCACCGCAGACGGCAGAAAAGCGCTTGAGCCCATCTCTAACAGTTTGTCACCTGTAAATAAATCGGTGAAAAACGGAATCACGGCTGCCCTGAATTCCGTCGCAAAACTGGATTATGAATTGGCCGCAAACGGCGTTGCCGTAAACGTAAGGATCCATCCCCAGAACCTTGCGAAAAAAGAAAATCTGGAAAAATTTTACTACCTGCTAAAAACTTATTTTGGAAAAGGCGGCATGCAGATACAGCCGACGGTGGTATCAACCGAAACACTGCTGGACGCGCAGCAGCACCCTGAGAAATATCAGGACCTGATTGTAAAGGTTGGCGGATACAACGCAACCTATGTCGACCTGGGTACTCCGATTCAAAATGAAATCATGAGTCGACTGGAAAACAGAATTTGATGCCATTTATTTTTTTAATTGCCTATTGACTTAGCTCACCCTTGCCTTTATGATTTTTCACATGGTCAATCATCAGGGCAAGCCCAATTATAGCGATATGAGCTGGATGATATTTCAAGAGGAATTCCGGTCTGAAGATGATTGTGTTGATTGGTTGTTCCGGACTCGTTGGCCTCATGACTTTGAGTGTCCCAAGTGTGGAGGGAAAAAGTATTGGCAGCTTAAAACGCGAAGCATTTATGGTTATAGCCATTGAATCGATTGATCTTGCAAGAACGATGGAAAAAATCAGAAAAGGATTAACAGGGGAAAAAAAGAGCGCCTTGCAAAGAATGAAACCGCAATGCAGCTTATGATTTTACCACATTTTTTAAGGTTTTAAATTTCGGGAATTTTAATTGCCGTCAGGCGAGATTTATATCAGATGCTGATCAAACGTGGTATCCAGGATGATTTCATGTATGCAACTGGATGGGGAATTTATGGTGGTCGATTTTTGACCGTTGATGATTTTAGGAGTCGGTCTGGACAGGCGTATTTTGGGACAATGATTCAGCCAACTGATATGGTAGCGAGATGGTAATGAAATGAATAACTACCTGTTAATTAAACAAATATTGAGTTAAGGGAGTTTTTGCGTGAGGATGGGCCAACCTTCGAAGAGATACCGGAAAGTGGGAATCCGGTCTTGCACATGCCGGTGGGCTATACCACCATCGCGGCCCCGACGGCCGTCCTGATATATCAATTCCGGGAAGTGGTGATTCTGGGAAAAGAGACCCGGGTCGCCGATTTTGAGCAGCCCTATTTTGCGTGGAAATAAAAACCAGGGCAACTCGGAAAGGAGATGCCATAGACATTTATCGCTTCCCTGCCAGTTAGCAGGCGCAAAACGTTTAAATCTTAATGATCAAGACTTCATTTTCCAGAACAGCCTCGTATTTTTTTAAAGGTCTGTCTGCAAGACCGCCCGTGTTCTTGCCATCAAGCGTAAAGGCAGACCCCCCCAGACTCGCACATTTGAAATTGGCCTGAGTATGATCATACTCCACCTCAACACCCCTGTGCGTGCAGAGTAATGACGCAATCGCAAATCCACCATCTTCAATGCGCGCAATAATCAAGCCATCCGGAAGATCGGCATGTTTAATTTTAACCGCCCCGCCGACCTGGCTTAGAATCTTTTCCTTTGACAGGTCAATTGTCAAAACATGAACCGCCAATGTAAATGAATCAGGCGCTATGGCAGGCGTGTCACCTATTTTAGTAAATGTGGCACAACCCTGTAAACCACATAGGCAGGTCGAAGTTACCGCGATGGTCATGGCACTTGTCTTAAGGAATTTCCTTCTGTTTAAATTCTCCATAATTATCCTCTTGATGATTTTAGGCTATCTTGATTCTGAATTATGCGGCACTTTTCCCAAAAAGTTGTTCCGCATGCCCGTTTGCCAATTTTTGACCAACTTTCCTCTGTTCAAAGTAGAATTTTGTTTTGAAAAAATCCAAAACATCATCAGACCATCCAAAACCTGCTTGAATCCCTTTTTCCGTGCATTTTTTTAATTTACCTCTCCTGCCAGATCTTTGCAAGCCGTTTCTGAGTGCATGTCAAGTCGGATCGT
>JAUXCK010000320.1 GCA_030618925.1 Desulfobacteraceae bacterium | reverse complement strand
GCAATCCTGGTCAGGGAGGGTGGCTTATACGAAGGCGCGGCCGATTATACCCGGGGGATTGAGGATACAGCCACTGGATATTAAAAGAGGCATATTAAAAGGCATATTGAGGGGCATATTAGGGGGACTCATTTTTCTGTGGTTTTGCTTGACTTTTTCAAACCGCACTAATACGATGTTTACACACATGAATGTATTTCAGAGCATAAAACATTCTTTAAACCAAGACGTGCCTTATGTTGTCAGCGTTCTGCCTGTTGCGGCAGTCCGGCCTTCCCGTCGAAGGTGCAAATAATAAGGGGCCCTGTAATGTGAATTGATGAACCAAATTATTTAAAAAAAAGGAGTCATTTCATGAAAAACAAAAAATTGTTTCTTGTACAATGTCTTGTCGGTGTTTTGCTGGCCCTTTTTCTCTATGCCTGTGATGAAGAAGATCCCTATCCTTTTTTGTATGAGACCGATGATGACATCACGACACTTGTGATGGAAAACACCCCTGAATATCCGGCTGTACGGTTTGCTGTCTTTTCAGATCCTCATTATTTTTCACCGGACCTTCTTGTCAGTCCCGGCAGCGCTTTTGATGATTATCTGGACCATGACCGCAAAATGATTGAGGAAGGGCCCGAAATACTGGGCGAAACTGTATCTGCGATTAATGATATTCCGGATGATGTGGATTTTGTCATCATTCCCGGCGATTTGACCAAGGACGGTGAATATGCCAGCCATGAGGAATTTCGGGAAGCCCTCCAGCCGCTTCTGGATGCCAATATAAAAGTTTTCGTGGTCCCTGGAAACCACGATATAAACAACCCCCAGTCCAACAGCTACGATGGGGAAAACATTACTCCGGTCGCAACGATCACACGGGGAGACTTTGAGACCATCTATCAGGATTGCGGCTATTCCGCACCGCTTTACAGAGACCCAAATTCACTGTCCTATATCGTTGAGCCAATCCCGGGGCTGTGGATTTTCGCCCTGGACTCCTGCCGGGATCGTGAAAATATAGCTGGCGACCATTCGGTTACGGGCGGCACTTTTTACCCCTTTGTACTGACGTGGCTCGAGCAGAAGCTGATCCAGGCCATTGAGGAAGAAAAGGCCGTGATAGGCTTTCAGCACCACGGAATGCTCGAGCATTACCCTGCAAACGAGAAACATTACAGCGACTATCTTCTGAACGATTTTCAGTATATCTCTGAGATGATGGCTGCCTACGGCATGCGGTTTGTCTTTACCGGGCACTTTCATGCCCAGGACATTACCCAGAAGAGCTGGCCGGATACAGGCATTCCAAACCATTTCCTGTGTGATATTGAAACCGGTTCACTGGTGACTTATCCGGTGCCCTGGCGGCTGATAGAAATAGATGCCATCACTCAGCAGATGACTGTTTCGAGCAATCATGTTGAATCCATCCCCAGCCAACCAGTTGACTTTTCGACATATGCAAGAGACTACGCAAAGGCCGGGACTATTTTGCTGGCAAATGAAGCTCTCACTGGATACGGTGTTTCGGTTGAAGACCAGGAACGCCTCAGCCCTCAGATCGCCGAAGCCTATCTCACCCATCTGGCGGGTGATGAGGTCGTTCCGGACCCTGTGATTGACAAGTCGGGTCTCAGCCTGATGGGTCATATCGTCCTTATGGTTCAGGGAGATTTGATCGAGGGATGGTATAATGATATTCCGCCGGTAGACAACTACATTGTGATTGATTTGGAAAAAGGTCCGGTGCTGCCTTAGCCATTACCGATTTGACGTCTGATCGTGATGAACAGGAGATAGGCAAAACCTGGTGAGCAGGTTTTGCCTATTTTTTTAGGTCTTGCGTCTATCCTTTACCGCCGGAGCGCTGTCCCTTTATCACAAAATTGCCTTTTTATGAGGGCGTCATTTTTTATTGCCAGAATTGATTTCCATGTGTTAATGAATTCCAATAATGAATTCAAATAAGGAGGTTTGCCATGGAAAAAAATACGCCGCTGTACGAAGTTGGATACGAATTTGAGAACGCCAGTCCCTGGGTTGGAAAAGACAGGCCCTGGCAGAAACTCTGCCCTTCAGATGTTCCAAGATCAGCTTCTTATCCTGAAATACCCCTGCACATGATCGGCCGGGAAGCTGCCCGGAAATATCCTCATAATCTGGCCATTTATTTTGTTAATGAAGAGAGAAAATACACCTACAGGGAACTCATGTACTGGAGTGACAAGATAGCCGCCGGGCTGGCTGAGATCGGCGTCAGGAAGGGGGATGGCGTGGGGGTCTACATGACCAATTCTCCTGAGTTCATATTCACCGTGTATGGCATCACGCAAAACGGCGCTGTCGTGGTACCCCTCAATCCAATGTTAAAGCCCCACGACATCCAGCACATTATTACCGACAGCGGGATTATCAGGACCATCATCTGCAGCGCTCCGTTGTATCCGAATCTTAAGCCCCTGCAAACCATGACAGACATTGAAAATGTAGTGATCGATGGCGAAGCGCAAGCCGGGACACTGTCATTGAAAGACCTCATGGATAACGCACCGGCCAAACCGCCTCATGTGGATATCGATCCCAAAAATGACCTCTGCGTACTTTTGTATACCGGAGGCACAACAGGCGTGCCCAAGGGGGTCATGCTGACCCATCACAACATTACCACCAACGTCTACCAGATGATCGGTATGGAGCCGGCATCTGATCAGGAAGAAGGAAAGACATCCTGTATGACCGTACTTCCCATGTGTCATGCCTTTGGTTTCTCCCAGGTACAATTGTACATTTCCCAAAAGGCCATGATGATTCTGAATAACGGCTTCGAACCCCAACAGATCATGCGGCTGATCGAACTTTACAGAACCGAAAATTTCGTCGGGATTCCGCTGATGTTCCAGCTGTTGATCAATGATCCGGCCTTTCCCCAATTTGATCTTTCTTCCCTGACCCGGGTCATCTCAGGCGCAGCACCACTGCCCCAGGAGCTGACCAAGCAGTGGTTAGATACCGTCGGCTCAGAGGTGGGGCAGGGGTATGGCTTAAGTGAGGCAAGCCCTTCAACCCACATGAAACCCATGTGGCTTAAAGGCGTCGGAGACAGCATCGGCATCCCCATTCTGGATACGGATGTGAAAATTGTCGCCACGGAAGACAGGACAAAAGAACTACCGTTTGGTGACATCGGCGAACTGGCTGTCAGAGGGCCGCAGGTGATGAAAGGGTACTGGCAGAATCTGGAAGCGACCGGGGCTGCTATTCAGGAGGGATGGTTATATACCGGTGACCTGGCCTATATGGATGAAAAAGGATGTTTTTTTATCGCAGGCAGGGCAAACGACATGATTAAGTACAAAGGCTACAAGGTGCTTCCGGATGAAGTCGAAAATTACCTGTATCAACATCCGGCGGTGCTGGAGTGTGCTGTCGTCGGGGTGCCTGATGCCAGGATCGGCGAGACCATTAAGGCTTACGTGGTTTTACATGAAGAATTCAAGGGAGAGGTCTCTGAACAGGAGATCAAGGACTGGGCCAAGAAAGAGATGGCAGGGTATAAGTGGCCCAGGGAAGTGGAGTTTATAGATGCTGTTCCCCGAACAGCTATCGGTAAGATCGATCGAAAGCCGCTTCGCGATTAGCATGGGCCGGATGGGTTTTATTTTTATACCACCAGGAATCCGCAAGGAGAAAAGATGGAAGAAAAAATCGTAGGCTGGATCGGTACTGGGGTGATGGGGGAATCCATGTGCGCCCATTTGGTGCGGGCGGGTTACAAGACGTTTATTTTTAACCGCACCAGGGAAAAGGCAGATGCGCTTATCCGCATGGGAGCTGTCTGGTGTGATTCCCCGGCTGAAGTGGCGGAAAAGAGCGACATCGTCTTTTCCATCGTCGGATATCCTTCGGATGTCAAAGAAATTTATTTCGGTGAAAATGGCGTGTTGAGCCGGGCACCCAAATGTTCAACCCTGGTGGATATGACAACCTCCGATCCCTGCCTGGCGCGATTGATTTCAGAAAAATCTACTGCCAAATCGATTGGTGCTCTGGATGCACCGGTTTCAGGGGGTGATATCGGGGCCAGGGAGGGAAACCTGGCCATCATGG
>JAUXCK010000237.1 GCA_030618925.1 Desulfobacteraceae bacterium | reverse complement strand
CTGGTATGTGTTAATTTTGCAATCTCTCGATAAGTCATATCCGTGCTGACAACAAAAGAAAGAATTTCTCTTTCACTTTTTTCGAGTTTTTGCATGGCGGCAATGACTTTCCTTGCTTCCTCCCGCACAAGAATTTGCTTTTCCGGATCACTGGTTTGAGGTATTGCATCTGAGGTCCATTTTTTATCGCGGCTGTTTTTTCGTGCCTCATCAAAAACTGCATTCCTGGCGATGGTGTAAAGAAGTGAACTATTTTGGTTTTCAGATCCATAGTGTTCAAGATAACGGGTAAAACTTTCCTGCATGATATCTCTTGAAAGATGATAGTCTCCGGTCAGGCGCACCAAATAGCCAAACAGCTTTTCTTTGTGTGCACGGTAAAATTGGCTGTATTTTTCCACAGTATTCCTATAACGGGTGAAGTTCAGGAAGGTTACAGATTATTTTGAGATAGCTTCTCATCACCTTCCGGATCAATGTACGGTGTCAGGGTGATACGCATTACTCATGACAATCATGACAACTGGATGGCGGGTTCCCGTAAAGCCGATTTAGTGTATGGCACTGATTGCAGACAGCGATATAAGTTGAAGTGCCATCATGATCTTCGCTGCTGCCATGGTACCAGTCTGATGCCGGCGGTGTTTTGCTCCCGGAAGCGCCAAAATGGCACTGGGAACATTCATTGGAGAGATCATGGCAATTCCCGCAATCCAAGAGGTCTTGAGCGCCGTGAAAATCCGCACTTTTTTTATCAAGCCAGGGCTGTCCCAACACATGGTTTAAGCCCTGGCCGTGACAATCATGACAGGTTTCAGGCGGGTATTCATAACTGCGCATGAAATTGTGACATCGATTGCAGGTGCTTAGATATTCAGCCGGATTCGAATGGGGATTTGTGCCATGAAGCCAGTTTGAACTTTCAGGCTCCCTGCTGCCGTTCAGGTCGAAATGGCAGTCATAACAGCCCGATTTCGTATCTGTCCCATCCAGGTCTGCCCCATGGCAGATCCTGCATGACCCCACACCATTTTTAGCTGTGTCCGAACCATGGAACTGCGTGGTTCCTAAAAACATGGGATCTATATAAGATGCCGGATGAACAGAGTTCTCAGGCGGTCCAAACGGATTTTGATTGGAACATCCTTCCAGTTTGAGGGTCACGCAAATGATGACGAGCCAAACCAGGAGAAAAGGGTGCTTTTTTATGTTAAATTTGTTTTTATCCATGACAAGAACCACACGTTTTTGATGTTTTTGGATTGCCGTGACACCTGAAGCATGATACCGGGTCTATCCGGCCCTCAATCGCATGCCGGGACACGTAGTCGCCCCGGTGAGGTGTGCGGCGAAAAGGCTCTGCCTGACTCTTAATAGAAGGATTTAATTCTAGCCGGAGAGCATGACATTCATTGCAGGTTCTCTCCTGATGGCACATCATACAAGTTCTTCTCGTCTGTTTTGCTTGAAATCTATGATTTTCGATAAAATAAAGGGTGTGGTTGAAGAGGCTGTAGGCAAACGTATCATCTTCCGGTTCATGACAGTTCGTACACATGGGCCGACCCTGTCCCATGATATCCTCAGGGTGCCGAAGCGGCAGATCGTTCATGATTTTAAGGGATGCGCAGGCAGCAATATAGATGATCAGCATTGCCAGATTGAACATCAGAATTATTTTTTTGAACACCATTTGGCTCCCTCTCAGCGGGCAAAAAGAAAAGTCGTCACTGCCATTAACCGAAAATCATCATCAAAATAGGGTCCGGCCGTATAGTCACAAGTGAGTTTTATTTCTAAAGACTCTTCAAGGAAATTATTTCCGATGGCAAGAGATGAAAAAAAGGAGTCCTCTTTATTATAGATTTTTTCAGCGTAGCGCACATAAATCAGGTCCCCACTGATAAAGCCTTTATACTTGCCTAAATAGAATTGATCCCAGTAAAAGTATCCTCTGCCGAGTGTATACGCATTTTTAGGGTCATCTCCGTTCATAAAAACGACTTCCCCTCCCACTCGGGTCATTTTTTTTCCATGCCAGGTAAGCATTCCGGAAGCGGAAAGAGATGACGCATCTCTTTCTTCATACCCATAATGTTTGAGCTTGATACCCATGTCCCAACTGCTGTATTTGTTCCAGAAAATATCTCCTCCATACGCTGAAAGGATTTCTCCGGTATCGGCCAGATAGCGAAACGGCTCTGCACCGCTGTCGCCGTTTCCAAAATAGTTTTCATACTGGTATTTCTCATAAAACGGCCGGATAGAAAAATTAGCCAGATGAAACCGGAGGTCATAGGAATGCTCTGCCCATTGTTCGCTGTCGAGGTCTAAGTTCGACAAACCTGTAAATAAAATGTTTCCGGGCAGCCCGATAAAAAAATCCATCCCAAGCCGTTCATCTTCTTTAATGTCATTATTGGCTAACCGTTTATACGAGATACCAATGTCGTAGAAGGACCCCATGCGGTGAGAAAATCTTCCGCCCACTATACTGTCCCCATCCCGATCATTTTCAGGACCGGGAGATGCCGGCAAGCCGCCATATAGTGAGATATAAAAGTCGAGGGGCAGACTGCTGCCGGCCCTGATTCCATCGACCGTATCACTGGACATCCCGTCTGATATCTGCTGCCGTCCTAATGTGACGTTGAGTATTTCGGATGGGTCAACATACTCGATATAGCCGTAAAGGAGCTCACCATCCACCTTTTCGGTATAATATTCAGAGCTGGAAAGATCAGTCCTGCCCCAGCCATATAAATGACAGCTAAACCCAGCCGTATCAATGGCGCCAAAATCCAGCTGGAGATATTCATAGGCAGGAATGATAATCCGGTCTGCCTCTTGGGCCGTATCTCTCTCAAATCCGCGGACTATGGTTTCAGAATAAAGACGGATGTCTGCACGGCAAATACCTGAAAAGATAAAAAATAATAGAAAGATGACAGAAACGATTTTTTCATGCCGTATTTGCATGGTTCGTGAGCAAGGCATAGCGTTTATTGATCGGGGGGTCTCGGGGGATGATGAATTCATAGCCTTACGGGTCTCTGGCATATTATTTCCGAAAGGGGGTCCTGTTTTAAACTCTCACAGTCAGGCGGCTCCCAAAATATGTAAAACAAGCGCTGTCGTTTGACGGCCCGTTAACCCACATATATCAGAGTTGTTAAAATATAACAAACTCAAGTTTCGCATTCCAAAACTCGACAAAACATGTAAACATCATCCTTGCCACACAACTGATTGCATTCACCAAGGGGTACGAAACTTGAGTAACA
Source organism: Desulfobacteraceae bacterium (assembly GCA_030618925.1). Taxonomy (GTDB): domain Bacteria; phylum Desulfobacterota; class Desulfobacteria; order Desulfobacterales; family SURF-7; genus JAUXCK01. Next base: position 1,996 of record JAUXCK010000237.1, on the reverse strand, counting down.
AATTAAAAAATTAGATATGGAAGTCGATATCAGATGAAGAGGGATAATCTTTAAAATCCCGGATAGAATAACATCATGACCGCTGTTAAGACAATCAGGAAAAGGACACTCAACGGGGCGCCGGCTTTGAGAAAATCCAGGCTGGTGTACCCTCCCGGACCCATGTACAGCGCGTTTACCTGATGGGTGGGCAGCAGGAAAGCATTCGAAGCTGCCAACCCCACGACCAGTGCTGCCATACGGGGGTCGATGCCGAGTTTGCCTGCCATGTCAACCACTATAGGCACCAGTAAAACCGTTGCACCAACATTGGATATCACCAGCGTTAAGACAGTGGTGAGCAGCCCAATAGTCAAAATAAAAACGGCTGGCGACGGAGCGCCGATGAAGCCGAGGAGATGAGAGACCAGCCAGGCGGCAGCCTGGGTTTTTTGCATGGCAAGGCCCAGGGGGATAAGGCCGCTGAGAAGAAAGACCGTACGCCAGTCGATAACCTGGTATGCGTCGTCAATGCGAAGCACTTTGGCCAGGATCATGCCCAGAGCGCCGGTCATCAGACACACTGAAATCGGCAATGAAGTGAAGATGACCATAAGGGTTGCCAGCCCAAAACAGGCAAGCGCGACAGCGGCCTTGTGTGTGTCAAAAATTTCATGATCCGGGGACTGGGCAAAGAGCAGGTCCCTTTTAGGACGCATTTTTTTAAAATTCTCCCAACGGCCGTGCATCAGGATCACATCACCGGGCTCGAGGACATGCGGGCCGAGTTTTGTGTAGCAAGTCTGGCCCTGGTGGGTGATGGCCAGTGGCGCCATCAAGTGATTGTGGCGAAAGCGGACCTGGATGAGGGTTTTGCCCACGAAACTGGAGTGGGGCGCGACAATGGCCTCTACAACCCCTGAGATATCTGGAGAAAGTGCTTCTTCAAATACATCCAGATCGGGTTTGACCCTGAAGCCGAATTCTTCTGCCGCCTTCTCAAGTTTCTCTTGGGACGCATAGACGGCAAGGACCGATCCAGGGCCAATGTGAATTTCACGGTCCGGTGGCATGATTTTGGTCTTTCCGCTGTCCATAGACAGGGCGACAGTGTGAACATTATAAAGGTCGCAAAGTTGCTGAACCTTGGGTGCCGCACCTGGTGCTTTGGCAGGGAATTCAATTTCAAAAAGTGAAACAAGCTCGGGATAGTAAGTCAAAGGATTGAGCTCCGGTTGAAGCGCATCGCCTTTGTCTCCAGGCTTTCCGGGCAGCAGGAATTTACCTGCAATGATGAAATAGACAATGCCGGTCAAAACAAGTGCAGTGCCGGCCGGGGTCACGCTGAAAAGATTGAAGGGGGAGAGGCCAAAGGGCCGCAGCAGGTCGTTGAGCATGATCAGCGGGCTGGATCCGACCAGGGAGAGAGTGCCCCCTAAAATGGCCGAGAATCCCACCGGCATGAGCAGGTGTGAAATAGGAATGCCGGTTTTCCTGCTCATCCGCTGCATTGCCGGCAGGAACAGCGCAGCTGCGCCGACGTTCTGCATAAAACTGGAGATGACTGCTACGGTACCTGACAGCAACAGGATGATGCGGTTTCGGCCGGATCCGGCCAGACGCAATAATGGCCTGACACCGCGGCTGATCACACCGGTATGATCTAAACCGCGGCCAATGATCATAACCGCTATGATCGATATGACCGCCGTGCTGGACAGTCCCTGAAATGTTTCGTGGCCATCCACAAGACCCAGCAAAGGAAGTGCGATCATGATCAAGATGGCGACCACATCGACGCGAAGCCATTCGGTGATGAACAATACGATCGTCACCAGAAGGATCCCGAGAACCATTGCGATCTGGATGGTGAATTCAGGTGATTCCATGATGTTTACTCAAAGTACCGGGTTCAGGTTAAATTGATAGAGAGACGAACCAAATTCCAGATCAAGGGTTACGTTTTCTTCCATTTGAGTTGAAACTCAATTTCCTCACCGCTCTTTCCCCGTTCATG
>JAUXCK010000011.1 GCA_030618925.1 Desulfobacteraceae bacterium | reverse complement strand
GTGCATTGCTGTGCCCGACCATATGATTCCTTCCCCATATTTTAGATCCCTTCCAGAACCCGCCATTTGATTGTCACAAAACGATCATTTTTTGCTGTCTTATGATACAAAAGTGTATCATCTATAAACATGAGACAGCCAAATTATTATTAAATTCAATATTTTCAGTGCCTAAAAGAAGATATCATTAATAGATGCTCTATTTTTCAGCATGATGTGTATCACAAACAGATCTGCACTTGGTTCTCCGGGAAGCGCAGGAAACTCATGGCTTAGGTTATATCTATCTGAAAATAAAAGGGTTAAATCTATTTTTATTATTTATTTCACGATGGCATATATTTTGAAAACCTGATCTCAAGGACCTGGGAAGTACGGGTGAATATTGGCGCAAAAAGAAAAATGTCATATAAAAATAGAAGGGAATTTTATTGACAATCTCTGCCAAAGAAGAGAATGGATATAAAAGCTTATCAAATCGGGATGATGGATTCAAAAAATAATCACAATTAACTGAAAATCATTAAAGGAGGGGCAATAATGGCAAATTTACAAGGAACCCAAACGGAAAAAAATATTTTGACTGCTTTTGCAGGTGAGTCTCAGGCCAGAAACCGGTACACCTATTTTGCCAGCAAGGCAAAAAAAGAAGGGTATGTTCAGATGTCTCACATTTTCGAGGAAACCGCTAACCAGGAAAAAGAGCATGCCAAGCGGCTTTTCAAACTTTTGAAAGGCGGAGAAGTTGAAATCACAGGCGCCTTTCCAGCAGGCATCATAGGATCGACACTTGATAATTTGAAAGAATCCGCTGCCGGGGAAAACTACGAGCATACTCAAATGTACCCCGGATTTGCAAAAGTTGCCAGAGAAGAGGGGTTTGACGACATTGCCATGATATTTGAAGCCATTGCAGTGGCCGAAAAGCAGCATGAAAAAAGATACAATGACCTTGCAGCAAACATTGAAGCCAATAGAGTGTTTAAAAGAGACCAAAGTGTTACCTGGCGATGTCAAAATTGCGGCTACCTGCATGACGGAAATGAACCGCCGGATTCCTGTCCGGCCTGTGCTCATCCACGGCGTATTTTGAACTTCTTGGGGAAAACTACTAATCTAAAAGGAGAAACCATCATAATGAACTATGATTTCAATGCGGATGAAATATTTGAGATGGCAGAACAGCTTGAAAGGAACGGCGCTAAATTTTACAGAACCGCTGCCGAGGCCGCATCACTATCTGATGTAAAACAACTTCTTGTTGAGCTTGCGGAAATGGAAGATCAACATGAAATAACGTTTTCAAAATTGAGGGCTGATTTGTCAGATGCTGAAAAGGCATCAACTGTTTTTGACCCGGGAAATGAAACCGCTCACTATCTCAAAGCACTGGCTGATACCCGTGTTTTTTTTGAAAAGGAGATGGACACCTCTTCAGCAAAGGAGGTTTTCAAGGCAGCCCTTCTTGCGGAAAAAGATGCCATCGTGTTTTATCTGGGAATGAAGGAGATGATTTCTGATGAACTGGGCAAGGGCAGGTTGGAAGATATTATCAAGGAAGAGATGAGCCATATTAAAATTATCGGGAATAAGCTGGCTGCACTCAAAGGGTAAGGCACGTGTTACGATTTTACATTTGTATTCGGCAAAACCCTGCCTGGCTGAAATAGGGTTAAGGGTAAAACCCAACAAAGGAGGAGAAAATGGCACAAAGAAATGAGGTTTATAAATGTGATGTATGCGGGAATATAGTAGAAGTGCTCCATGCCGGCGGCGGAGAACTTGTATGCTGCGGGCAGTCGATGGTTCTTCAGGCTGAAAACACGGTTGATGCTGCTAAAGAAAAGCATGTACCGGTTATAGAGAAAGTCGACGGGGGCGTTAAGGTGAAAGTTGGTGAAGTGGCCCATCCCATGGCAGACGACCATTACATCGAATGGATTGAAATTATTGCAGACGGTAAAACGGTTCGCCAGTTTTTAAATCCTGGAGAAACGCCGGAAGCAACTTTCACTGTCACTGCAAATCAGGTGGCGGCCCGGGCGTATTGTAACCTGCACGGGTTCTGGAAAGCGTCATAAATTCCGGGCTGCGGGTGTGGGATCAGGAAGACGTCACACCGCAGTCCGCCACACAGAAAAGTGTTTGATAAACATATCTAAAGGTTATGGAGGTGTTAAAATGACAAGCTGGAAATGTGCAAATTGCGGATACACTTTGGAAAAAGAAACACCGCCGGAAGAATGTCCATCCTGCAAGGAGAAATGTGAATTTTTGGACAATACGTGCTATACGCCGGATTGCGATGCTCAGGGCACTGACAACAGAATCGGTTAAGGAGGTGGAAAATGTCCAAGGTACTTATCGTTTATACCACCAGAACCGGTGAAACGAAACGAATTGGTGACCTTATTGCAGAAGGCATACGGATTTCCGGTATGACTGCTGAAGTCGTCGATGTGAAGAAAATTAAAAATGAGAATGATCTTGCCGGATACGATGCATATGTTTTCGGTTCTGCCACCTATCACGGGGAGATGATGAATGGGATGAAAACACTTCTGTTCCTCGCGGAAAAAGCTGAGCTTGATGGTAAGATCGGGGGGGCCTTCGGTGCATTTGGATGGAGCGGTGAAGCACCGGAGCGGATTTTTGAAACAATGAAAAATATTTTTAAAATGGACACGGTAAGCGGGCCTTTGATGTTGAAATCAAGCAGCCTGGGCGGCGGGCTCCAGATGGCTCAGGAGTATGGCAGGGAGCTGGCCAAGAAGCTTGAGTAGAATATCCTGGTGGCCCATGAGGATTGTGTTTTGAAAAAACTCACCTAAGAGAGGAAGAATTATGGAAACAACACCGCAACATTGTCCCGGATTCGAACAATTCAAAAACCTCAAGTCATTCAACTGCAAATGTCCGAACTGTGGAAAAGAAACAGAAATATTTTCAGATGAGTTCGATAAAACCCATCACTGCAAGGCCTGTAGCCAGGAAATCGATTTTACGCAATGTACCCTGGATGGTGGGCTATAAAGACATTTTTCAATTTATTTGGAGAGAGGGCATGATGACGAAAAAAATCGGTGTTTTTTTGGTTGTTCTATTGGGTCTGACTGCAGCAGCTGCAATCGGGGGGCAAAATAAAGGTGCAAAAGAGATCCTCATCCATGGTGGAAATCATGGGGATGTATTATTTCCGCACAACGTCCATCAGGGCGTTTTAAAAGACTGCGGGGCATGTCACTCTCTTTTTCCCCAGGATAAAAACGCCATTCAGACCTTACAGACCAAGGGTGAATTGAAAAAGAAGCAGGTCATGACCCAGTGCAGAAATTGTCATAAGGAAAAGAAAAAGGCCGGCCTGAAAACAGGCCCCACCAGCTGCAAAAAATGCCATAGCGGGTAAGGAATCTTCTTTTCTGTTCACGTGGCGCCATCTTGCAGAGGACAGGCTGCCGTTTGTGAATAAGTCGGGTAACCATTTCGGGTCCTGTCCCTTTTCTTTGGCCAGAGCACCTGTACGCCTTTTCAGGGGAGGGCGTATAAAGGGGAAGCAATAGGAATGCCCGGATTTATTGAGATATTACCCTGATTGGATGACATTAAATAATGAAGGAGACAGGTATGAAAAAAATGGCCTTGTTTGTGTTTAACGGGGATCCCATGTGCTTTATTCATGTTTTGTTGAATGCCCTGGATATGAATGCCAAAGGAGTTTCGGTGAAAATCATCATCGAAGGATCAGCCACAAAGCTGCTTTCGGAACTGGATAAAGCGGAAAATCCGTTAAATAAACTCTGGATAAAAGTAAAAAACGCGGGCCTTATAGAAGGCGCCTGCAGGGCCTGTGCAAACAAGATGAAAACGATTCCGGCTGCTGAAGCGCAGGGCATCATGCTTCTCGATGATATGTCCGGGCACCCGGGCATTACCGGCTATCAGGATGATGGCTTTGAGATAATAACATTTTGAAGAAGAAATAAGATAAACAAAACCTGTAAATTCAAGAGGAGAACCAATGGAAGAACAAAAGGAAAAGGCTGCTTTTATCTGTGTCAAGGACACCCTCGACGGCGCTTACCCATCCCTTGTACTTGCCATCAATGCCGCACGGCAGGGGATGGACACCAAACTTTTTTATTCATTTATGGGCATGAATCTTGTGGTCGAAGGGGGAACGGATCGGGCCAGGTTTTTTCCGGCAGGGGCCATGGGCGCCATCCCTGGAATGAGTTCTCTTGCAACCGGAATGATGAAGAAAAAAATTGACAAGGCCAATATCCCCAGTCTGGCTGATCTTCAGGAGATGGCCCAGATAGAGGGTGTAGACATTATTGCATGTAAAATGACCGTTGACATGATGGAAATCGATGAAGAAAAGCTTGTCGAAGGGGTGGTGGTGTGGACGGCTGAGGATTTTCTCAAATTTGCCAAGGAGTGCAAGATCTGTCTCTTTACTTAATTGGAAAGGAACACATATGTTTGTCCTTGGGTTACAGGGAAGTCCACGAAAAAAAGGCAATACCAATCACCTGCTATCGATTTTTTTAAATGAAGCTGAAACACTGGGCGCCAGAACCCGGACTATTCATGTTGCTGACTGCAACATTCAGATGTGTCGGGGCTGTATGTCCTGTGAAAAAAAAGGACTTTGTGTCATCACAGATGATGAGATGACGTCAGACATTTATTCGCTTATCCGGGATGCGGATGTGGTGGTCGCAGCAACCCCCATATACTTTTATTCTGCAACCGCTCAACTGAAAGCGCTTATCGACAGGAGCCAGACCCTCTGGTCCAGAAAATACCGATTTAAGCTGGCAGACCCTAAAAGCAAAAATAGATTGGGTGTGTTGCTGTCTGTGGGGGCAACGAAAGGCGAGAATTTGTTTGCGGGTTTAGAATTGACAATGAAATATTTTTGCGATGCAATTGATGCTGATTATTCCGGAAACCTCACCTACAGGCAGATCGAAAAAAAGGAGGATCTGGCAAATAGCCCTTTGGTTTTTACGGAAACAAGAGATATGGTGAACAGGCTTTTAACCCCTTTGAGCAGTCGGAAGAAAGTGCTTTTTGCCTGTCGCGAAAACGCCTGTCGAAGTCAGATGGCCGCAGCATTTGCACAATATCTGGGTGGTGATAAAATAGATGCATTCAGCGGGGGGACTTCGCCGGCGAACAGCGTGAATTCAGTTATGGCAGGTACCATGCAGGAAAAAGGAATCGATATGGCGTTTCGCAAGCCCCGGACCTTAGAGACAGTGATTTCGAATACCAAACCGGACATCATTGTCACCATGGGGTGCGGTGAGCAATGCCCTTTTGTCCCGGGAGCAGAAAAGATTGACTGGGATATTCCTGATCCTGCCGGGAAACCTGAAGATTTCATGAGACATGTGAGGGATGAGATCGATCAAAAGGTAAAGGAACTCATCCGAAAGGTGTCCTGACCGCATCATGGGCCAAGATATGGAGATGGATAATTTCAAACCAAAACTATGCAACACTTTTTAGAAGTGCATATGTTAAACGGCAGGGAGAGAAATCATGTTGTATTCAAAAACAGTCATGGATCATTTCAGGAACCCCAGAAATGTCGGGGTGATCGAGGATGCTGATGGCGTTGGAGAGGTGGGAAATCCCTTATGCGGGGATATGATGACCATCTATCTTAAAATCGAGAATGATGAGATTAAAGACATCAAGTTTCAAACTTTTGGGTGCGGGTCTGCGATCGCTGTATCCAGTATGCTGACCGAGATGGTCAAAGGGAAGCGCCTTGATGAAGCAAGAAAAGTCACCAATAAAGATGTGGCAAAAGCCCTGGAGGGTCTGCCGAAAAACAAACTCCATTGCTCTAATCTCGGTGCTGACGCCCTTCAGTTGGCGATAAAGAATTACGAAGATATACAGGCCGGTATTCAACGACCTGAGTTAAAACGGAAAGATCCGCATGAGCATAAAGAGGGAGAAAAGTGCCACTGCCCCTATTGTGATGCAGAAGTTGATGATGAAGTGACCTTCTGCAAGGAATGCCAGTCGGATATTGAAAGCGAGCATTGATGCGTCCGCTGAAGAAGTGGCGGGGCGCACGGTTAACCAGGGAGATTTAACATCATGACAATTAATTTAGATCATATCTCAGCCAATCCGCTTTTACCGGAGGTCAAAGAAGCCATGATAGAGGCCATTCGCATGGATTATGGCAACCCTTCGAGTCAGCATAAAGCCGGTGACCGGGCGATGGCAGTATTGGAAAAGGCCCGTGAATCCATGGCAAATCTCATCAATTGTAAAAATACAAAAGAGATCGTATTTACATCCGGGGGCACGGAATCGGTGAACCATGCGGTAAAGGGTGCTGCGTGGGCCAAATCAAAAAAAGGCAGACATATTGTCACATCCAATATTGAGCACAATGCGTTGATCCGAAGTCTTCGCAGATTGAAAACAATGGACTACAGGATCACCTCTGTGTCAGTGGATGACAACGGTCTGGTCAATCCGGCCGAGGTGGCAGAGGCGATAACTGAGGATACGATTCTTGTATCCATCATGCACAGCAATAACGAGATTGGCACGATTCAGCCTATTGAAGAAATCGGGAAAATAGTAAAAGAGAGAAAAATTTTGTTTCATACAGATGCCGTGGATTCCGTGGGCCTGGTACCCATGGATGTGCAAAAGCTGGGGGTGGATATCCTCAGTTTTGCCGCCAATACCTTTTATGGGCCATCCGGTGTCGGCGGATTGTATATCCGGCGGGGAACCCCCCTGTGGCCGCTCCTGGATGGCGGCGTGCAGGAAAACAATAAGCGGGCAGGGGCGGAAAATTTGATCGGAATTATCGGCGCCGGGGTGGCTGCAGACCATGCAAAAAAGGATATGGCGCCCAGGCTTTCACACATCAGAACCCTTCGGGAAAAACTTCTGGCAGAATTACCAAACGCTATCGACGAATACTATATTAACGGTCATTCTGACATCTGCCTGCCCAATCTGGTGTCCTTGTCCATTAAATACATCGAAGGGGAGAGCATTGTCCTCATGCTGGATGATGAGGATATATCCGTATCCACCCGTTCGGCGTGTGCGACGGGATCTCTTCGGGCGTCCCACGTGCTGCTGTCCATCGGGCGCAGTCATGAAGACGCACAAGGCACACTCGTGATTACGTTTGGACCGGACAACTCAGAGGAGGAGATAGAGCGTTTTCTAAAAGCGCTGAAAAATGTCGTGGAGACATTGCGCCGCATGTCACCATTGTATGCCAAAAAAAATTAAATTTGACAACGCTCAGTTTAGGGGAAATCAGCGGGGTGTAACTTGAAAGAACAAAAGCTCTATTTTGAAAAGGACCGGGATAGCAGTGATCGGCACCTCAAAGCCAGATCAGTGGTGAGGGAGGTTCAATTCTCTGATGATCAAAGGGATTTCGGATATATGGCTGAAAATGTTCCCTGCCAGCACGCCTGCCCGGCCCAAACCAACATTCCCGGATACATCCGGTGCATCGTGGAGCAGCGGTATGGGCGATCTTATGAACTGAATCGCATGGTCAATATTCTGCCAGGTGTTCTGGGCCGGATTTGCAGCAGGCCCTGCGAGGAAAAATGCAGACACGGGGAGGCGGACCTGGGGCAGCCTGTGAATATCTGCCACCTGAAGCGGGCTGCAGCTGATCTTAAATCCCCATGGCATCGCATAAAGGAAAACCTGTATACCCCGTCGGATAAGAAAGTGGCCGTTATCGGGGCAGGCCCGGCGGGTCTTGCTGCCGCCTATGAACTGGCCACCCTTGGTCATAAGGTCACCGTATATGAATCCCAGGAGCGTCCGGGGGGAATGCTCATGTACGGCATTCCGGAATTTCGTCTGCCCCGTGATATTGTAACCCTTGAAATCGACAATATCATCAGGCTGGGCATTGATTTAAAACTGGGGGTTTCCATTGGCAAAGATCTGCCCCTCGGCAAACTCATGAAAACATACGATGCAGTTATAGCGGCCACCGGATGTTTACACTCTTTTGCGCTTTCCATTCCCGGAGAGGATCTTGAGGGCGTTTACAGCGGACTCGATTTTATGATGAGGATCAACACGGGTGAAAAACCTGCAATCGGGAGTCGAGTGGCTGTTATTGGCGGCGGTTTTACGGCAATAGACTGTGCACGCATGGCGATTCGACTCGGCGCATCAAAGGTTTCGGTCAATCTCCGCAAAACAGAAGAGTACATGCGGATCGACGCGCATGAAAAGAAAGAAGCAAAGTTTGAGAAGATCGCGATTTACGGTTTGGTGCAGCCAGTGCGAATCATGGGAGAAAAGGGCAGTGTCACAGGGATTACATTTGAACGCACTCGCCTCAAGTATCTGGCTGAACCCCCTTACAGAGTGGCTGTGCCCATTGAAAATTCCGAATTTACGATCCCCATTGACACGGTCATTGTTGCCATCGGGCAATACCCGGTAACCGACTATATCAAACCGAAACTGAAATTGAACGGCAAGCGGATATGGACGGCTCCCGATACGTTTAAAACCAGTGTAAAAGGGTTGTATGCCGCCGGTGACTGCATCACGGGAGCGACGGATGTCATCTCGGCCATTGCTCGCGGCAGGAAGGCTGCGCTGGAAGTAGACGCACTTTTTGTCAAGCACAAACGAAAGAAAACTATGGTTCGGATTGAGTCATCAGAGCAGACAGACAGGAAGCGCAGCGATGACTTTATCCCCCGGTCTCAAATGGCAACCCTCGGGCCCAGGCGCAGGCTGGTGGATATTACCAAAGAAGTTGAGCTTGGTTATGATGCTATAGCTGCAGAAGAGGAAGCAAAGCGCTGCTATCTCTGCTACCTGAAGTATGAGATTGATGTGAACAGATGCATTTATTGTTTTGCATGCATAGATGTGGCGCCTCGTGATTGCATTAAAATGATTAAGGACATTGACATAAAAAAGGACGGGTCATACGGGGAGTTGGTTGAGACAGGTGAGTGGAACAATGTCGTGGCCATCGCCATTGATAATAAACGCTGCATCCGGTGCGGGCAATGCCTTGAGGTATGCCCTGTTCAGTGTATAAGCGTTTCAAAAGTAGAACTGATTGAACAGGATATGGAGAGATAATGCCGAAAAATGATCATTATGTCATTATTGGAAACGGGCCGGCCGGCAATAAGGCCGCCGACAGACTGCGCGACCGTGACAAAGAGGCCCGTGTGACAATTATTTCTGATGAAGCCTTTTCTTTTTATTATCGTTATAAATTACCGGATTTTATCGCAGGGCGTATAAGCGAAGACGCCCTTAAGGTTCGACCATACACCATATACAAGGAAAAGAATATCCGCCTTCGTCTGGGCCAGCGTGTTGAGCGCATCGATCCTGATGAAAAAGTTCTTTATCTCAAGCATATGAAAAAGGTCGGGTACACCAAGCTGATTCTGGCCACTGGCGGGAGCCCCCGTGTGCCGCCTTCCTTCATCCGATTCATGGAATATTTTACGTTTATGACAAACTACAATGATGCGGTGCGCATCAGGCCCGAACTTCAAAAAGCAAAGGATATCATTGTTATTGGTGGAGACCTGATCAGCCTCCGGTTCATCAAAATGCTGACCGGGATGAAAAAAAATATTTATTTTATTCTCACCAGGAATTGTTTCTGGCCCATTGAGTTAACATCCAGGATGGCGGGTAAAATCAGCAGCAGTTTGGAGAAAAAGGGGATTAAGGCACTGGTGGATACCCCCATTGCCGCCATCACACGTCAAAAGAATAAACTGCTCCTGGAAACAGGGGATGGACAAAAGATTCGTGCGGATATGATCTGTAGTTTTCTGGGTCTGAAACCCAATATTGATTTTATCGTGGGCAGCGGGATCGACACAGAGAAGGGCATTCTGGTTAACGAGTACTTACAGACCAATTATGCGGATATCTATGCCTGCGGTGAGTGTGCTCAAATTTATAATCCAAAACTCAAGGATTACTGGATTTCAATTGGAAGCGAAAACGCGGCTCTCCAGGGAGAGACTGCGGCGCTTAGCCTACTGGGGGCACATAAGGTGATAAAACCTGTGCCCAAGAACCTGCTCAATGTCGGGGGGGTAAGCGTCAACACATCATGGTGGAAGCAATTTTGATTTTCTTAATCAACCCCGATCAGTTCGGGTAACAGGCGGAATGGCGTATAGAGAGAAAAAATGACGAATGTTGATATCGTAATCGAAATTTGCGGTAGTGCCGGGGAGGGAACGATCTCGGCAGGAGAGATTTTGAGCCGGTTTATGAGCAGCCAGGGGTTTGAAATCATGTCTTTTGACTCCTATCCATCCGAGATCAGGGGGTTTGGGAAGTGCGTTGCCCATTCAAGAATCAGCAACAGGAAAATCCTGTCACCGGGCAAATATGCGGATATCCTGATTGCGCTTAAAGATGCCCATTCCATCTCGCAGCTTCCAAGTCTTCGTGAGACCGGAATTGTCATATATGACAATAAACCGCCCAATTATCTGGAGGAGGATAAAAGTATCGCCGGGTGGATAGAGCCCGGAATGATTTCCTATGGCGTTCCACTTCTGGAATTGGCGCAAAAAGCCGCCGGAAACTCCCGCGGGCGGAATATGGTCGCCATCGGGGCTTTGGCAGCGCTATTTCAAATTGACGATGAGGCAATGAAGGCGTCTATCCGCAGCCGGTATGCAAAAAAAAAGCAGATTGTCATAGACAGCAATTTGAATTCCTTTCAGGAGGGCTTTGAATGGTCCAAAAAGAATATCACAAAGATCGACCCCTACACCTTTCGCAATGTGAGATTAAAAAAAAGCAATAAGTCCAGAGCCATTATCAACGGGAACCAGGCAGTCGCCCAGGCGGCGCTGGACAGTGGGCTTCATCTCTACGCCGGATATCCCATCACGCCTGCCACGAAAATTATGGAGATCTTAAGCAAAGAGCTGCCCAAAAAGGGCGGGATCATGATACAAACAGAAGATGAAATCGCTGCAATAGGAAATGTCGTGGGTGCCGGTTTTGCTGGAAAACGGGCCATGACCGCTACTTCCGGCCCGGGGTTCAGCCTTATGACGGAGCTGGCAAATCTGGCAGTCATGGCCGAAGTCCCGGCAGTTATCATTAATTCCCAGAGAGGGGGGCCAAGTACGGGTGTGCCCACCAAGACCGAACAGAGTGATTTGAACATCGCCCTCTCAGGGGGGAGCGGCGATTCCCCCCGTATCGTGATTGCACCCACAACGGTCGAAGAATGTTATCTGGGTGTAAGCCTGGCGCTCTATCTGGCGGAGAAATACCAGACCCTTGTGGTGGTTCTGCTTGATTTTTTTCTTTCAAACAGTATCCGTAATATTCCCATGCCCGAGCCTATTAATAAAAAGTGGCTGAAGGGCAATATCGCGCCGACAAAAACAGAATTAAAAGATTACAAACGATTCAAAAATACGGAAAGTGGAATCTCTCCCCGGGCGATTCCAGGAACCCCTGGCGGCATGTTTGTGACAACGGGCCTTGAACACAGTGAACAGGGCAAACCACAATATGACAGGGAGACCCACCATCAAATGACCCGGAAACGGTTTCGAAAAATTCAAAACGCCATTAATGAAGCACCCAAACCCCAATGGAGAGGACCCAAAAAAGATATCAGTGTGGGGGTGATTGCCTGGGGATCTACTGCTGGATCCGCCCAGGAAGCTGTTATTAAAGCGCAGAAAGAAGGCATCAAGGCAGCGTTGATGAGTTCCATGTTGATTTCACCCCTTCCGGCAGATTCCTTTCGTAAATTCAGCAAGGCTTGTCAAAAAATACTGGTTCCAGAGTTGAATTATTCGGGTCAATTTGCCAATTATCTGGCACCCTATCTCAACCGACCGATCGAACGTCTCAATATGGTCACAGGACTGCCCATGTCTGCTGAAGATATTTTGGATAAAATCAGAGAGATGGCAAACTGAATTGGAGTGACAATGGAAGTATTAAAATACAGCTATCTGGATGAAAAGATCGATGAGGTAAAAGAACAGGGTTTTTTGAACTACCGGACTTCTGAACTTCCCACATGGTGCCCTGGGTGCGGGTATTTCGGTATCACCCACGCAATGGTTCAGGCCTGTGACGCGCTCGGTCTAAAGAACGAGGAAATCTGTGTTGCCAGTGGGATCGGGTGCGCCGGAAGATATCCGATTTTTATGAAGGCCTATGGATTTCATACTGTTCACGGCCGTTCTATCCCCATTGCCAGCGGCATTAAACTTGCCAGGCAGGATTTGACGGTCTTTGCCGTGGGCGGTGATGGAGATATCCTGGGTATCGGAGGCGGTCATCTGCCGCATATTGCAAGAAAGAATATCGATATCACCCTTTTTCTTTTTGACAACTCTATTTATGGTTTGACGAAAGGCCAGACATCTCCAACAACGCCACTTTCCCAGGTCACAAACTCCCATTCACAGGGAAACCCGGACACGCCTTTGAGACCTGTATTTCTTGCCCTTGCCCACGGGGCGTCTTTTGTGGCACGCTGTTATGCCGGTGACGTGGAGGGGATGAAGAATATATTTACACAGGCCATATCCCACAAGGGTTTCAGCTTTCTTCATATCGTCAGCCCATGCGTGACATTTGATAAAGTCAACATTACCTGGAAGCGGCTTCGTGAAAATTTTCGTGCGGTACCATCGGTACATGATCCGTCTGACTATCGTGCCGCCATTCAGATGGCAGAAGACCCCAGACCGATATTCGGTCTGTTCTATCATGATCCGTCGCGCCAATCATACCAGGAAAATTTAAGGGGCAAACGCTCGCCGGAAAATTCTAAAAGCAGTGAACGATGATGCAACGGGATCCCGCAGAGAAAATTGGGTCAAGGTATTTAATGAAGGATGAGCCATTTAAAAGGGTGTTCAGGGTAAAAGGCGTTTGGGGAGTGTCTTGGGAGACAATTATGTATCAATCAAAAAATGAGACAGGTCAATAATGGGAAAATGCTTTTATATCAATGTGTTAGTTTCCCATCTGTTCAATAATCCCTTCCCATATGTCAAAACTGTTTCAATATGCCCCTGCCCGGGAGGGATGCGGCGCTGAATTTGCTTATTGAAGTTTGTTATAACTATCTAATTAAATAGTAAAACTTATTTATTTGAATCCAAATGCCTGTTTGGCATATTACTTGAAACAGGTTTAAACGCTAATGTCGACGGCATTTTTAATTTTGGAGGGTAAAACCGGTGAAGCGTTGTGATCAAAATATTCAATCCACACTGGAAGTTGTCAAACAAATGATCAAGCTTGCTGAGAGAGGTGATGCAGACAGAGAAGATATCGGCTGCGGCATCCTTTACGGTGTACTGCTTGATTCCGCATATAAGATAAAAAAAATAGCAGAAGAAGAGAGAAAAGCACATATTGACAAAGGATGGTGGAAGGAGTTTCCAAAGAAAGGAGAAATGTAATGTTATCAGAAAAAATTGAATCCGCCCTTAATGCCCAGTTGAATGCAGAGACGTACTCTGCCTACCTCTATTTTTCCATGTCTACCTATTTCAGATCCATCAATCTGGATGGCTTTGCATCCTGGATGTTTACACAGGCAATTGAGGAGTTAGCGCATGCAAAGAAATTTCATGATTTCATCTTTCAGCGCGGTGGAAGAGCCACACTGGCACAGATCGATGGCCCGCCTGTTGAATGGGCCTCTCCTGAGTCGGCTTTTCAGGATACATTAAACCATGAGCAGAAGGTAACGGGGCTGATCAACAGCCTTGTGGATACGGCCATTCAGGAAAGTGACCATGCCACTCATATTTTTCTGCAGTGGTTTGTGACCGAACAGGTTGAAGAAGAAGAGACGGCCGGTGGTGTTCTTCAACAGCTAAAACAGTTGGGGAGCTCACAAAATGGCCTTTACATGATGGATCGTGAAATGGCCAAAAGAGGAACGGGCTACCCGGCAGCCGAATAGGTAAAATCATCCCCTGAACAGACCCTTGAAACCGAGTCCGGATTTTATGAGTTTTCTCAAGTATCGAAGGAGGCGTCAATGGATGTGGTTTTTCTGTCACGGTTACAGTTTGCAGCTGCCACCATGTTTCATTTTCTTTTTGTTCCCCTTACGCTGGGACTCTCAGTCCTGGTGGCGTACATGGAAACAAAATATGTTCGTACAGGGGATGAAACCTATCTCAGGATGACAAAATTCTGGGGGAAATTATTTTTAATTAATTTCGCTATCGGGGTTGTCACAGGCATCACGCTTGAGTTTCAATTTGGAACAAACTGGTCACGGTATTCCGAGTTTGTAGGGGATATTTTCGGCTCTCTTCTTGCCATCGAAGCAACGGCTGCTTTTTTTCTTGAATCCACGCTTATCGGTGTATGGGTTTTCGGTTGGAACCGGCTTTCGAAAAGAGCGCATGCCATTGTCATGTGGCTTGTGGCTGCGGCCGGTAATATTTCCGCCATATGGATACTGACGGCCAACGGCTGGATGCAGCATCCTGTCGGGTATACCATCAGAAATGGCCGGGCTGAACTCACCGATTTCAGCGCGGTTGTATTTAACAAATTTTCGATTCTCGAATTTTTTCATATGCTCCCGGCCGCTTTTATTCTGGCTGCATTTTTCGTGATGGGGATCAGCGCATATCATCTTTTAAAGAAACAGCATGTGGACTTGTTTACCCGGTCGTTTAAAATGGCCCTGGTATTCGGCCTGATTTTTTCAATCTTCATTGTTATCGAAGGAGACATGCACGGTGTTCATGTCACGAAAACCCAACCTGCAAAACTGGCTGCCATGGAAGCACACTGGGAAACCACCACCAGGGCGCCCATTCATCTTTTTGCCATCCCGGATGAGGAAAATGAACGCAATATTATCGAAATCGGAACCCTGCCCGGACTGCTCAGCCTTTTGGGGTATCATGATTTTGATGCTGAAGTGAAGGGGTTAAAAGACTTCCCAAAAGATGAAAGACCCCCTGTGCTGATCACATTGATTGCCTTCAGAGGCATGGTGGGGCTAGGCACGCTGTTTCCCCTGCTCATGATTATCGGTCTGTTTAAACGGAACCGCTTGACTGAAAGCCCGCTGTATCTGCGGGTAATGCTTTATGCCATCCCGCTTCCTTATATTGCGATCCAGTTGGGATGGGTTCTTGCAGAGGTGGGAAGGCAGCCGTGGATCGTATATGGAATAATGAAAACATCGGATGCCGCCTCGCCAATTGCGGTCAGCCAGGTGTTCACGTCCCTTATTGCATTCATACTTGTATACGGGCTTTTGGGTGCTGTTGCATTCTATCTCATTATCAAAAATGCCAGAAAAGGTCCTGAATAAAAAATGTGTTTTCTTTTGAATTATTTAAGTTAAACGCTATAAATGGCAGGGGTTAAAAAATGGATTTACAGGCGATATGGTTTTTTTTATGGGGGTTATTATGGGCCATTTTTTTTATGACCGACGGATTTGACTTTGGCGTGGGAACCCTGATTCCATTTTTGGGGAAAAGTGACGCGGACAGAAGCGTCATGATTAATTCAGTCGGGCCGCTCTGGGATGGGAACGAAGTGTGGCTGATCACGGCAGGCGGGGTGACCTTTGCCGCATTCCCCAGGGTATATGCCGTGATGTTTTCATCCTTTTATACACCCCTGATGTTGATTCTTTTTGCCTTAATTCTTCGGGGTGTTTCCTTTGAGTTTCGACACCAGGTAGACAGTCCAGTGTGGCGAAAAGTGTGGGAAACATGCCTCTTTATCGGGAGTGTCTTGCCAGCAATTTTGTTTGGAGTGGCTTTTGCCAACATATTCAAAGGCATTCCTATTGATCAGGAGGGTGTTTTCCATGGAAACCTTTTTACACTGCTGAATCCATACGGTCTCTTGGGGGGTGCCCTTTTTCTGGTGCTTTTTCTGCAGCACGGGGCAGTCTGGCTGTCCATCAAGACTGAAGGGGATCTGCAGAAACGATCTGTAAACGCGGCAAACAAAATCTGGCCGGTTCTTTTGACTGCTGCCGTGATTTTTCTGATCGCCAGCTTCTTCGCAACCGACTTGTATGACAACTACCTGGCCTGTCCGGCCCTCTTCATCGTGTGCATCATCACCGTGGCAGCTCTTCTGGGCATTAAAATATTTTTGAAAAAAGGCGCCTACTTCAAAGCGTGGTTTTCCTCTTCATTGACCATTGTGGGTGCGACATTTTTCGGGATTATCGGACTCTTCCCCAATATGTTCCCATCCAGCATAGATCCGGCTTTCAGTCTCACGGCGCGAAATGCGTCATCCAGTCCGCTCACATTGACGATTATACTCATTGTTGTGTTGATTTTTATCCCAGTGGTGATTTGTTATCAGATATGGACATATAATTTATTCAAGGGAAAGGTTACACAAGATGATTTAACCTATTAATTTTTAACTTGATATTTATAATGGAGTATTGGCATGATCTTTTGGAATCAATAAATGGCTTTTGAAAGAAGAAAGGGACTGAAAGGGAAAGTGTATGTGCCTGATCAGAAACCCGGAAGCCACAAAAAATACAATTGCAGAGACTGTTTTTCATGTCAGCTCTGCAGCGATGACAGATGTTCATTATGTTTAAACCAAAAAAAGGAGAGAAAAATGAAGAAGTGGAAATGTTCTGTATGCGGTTATGTTCATGAAGGTGACAGCCCACCTGAAAAGTGTCCTCAGTGCGGTGCGTCTTCAGATAAATTTACAGAGGCGACAACCGGGGAATTGGTATGGGCTGATGAACATGTAATTGGTGTGGCAAAAGATGTTGACCCGGAAATTTTAGAGGGATTGCGCGCCAACTTTACCGGGGAGTGCACAGAAGTCGGCATGTATCTGGCCATGAGTCGCCAGGCAGACCGGGAAGGATATCCTGAAATTGCCGAGGCCT
>JAUXCK010000192.1 GCA_030618925.1 Desulfobacteraceae bacterium | reverse complement strand
TATTGTACATGTTTATGGAAAGGATCATAACGCCCAGCAAAGCAAGCACAGGAAGAACGGCTCTTTGAAAAACACTCCTTTTCTCCATTATGGCACCTCCTCCTGTGATTAAATGGGGCCGGGAAAGCGCTGGATTCTCACACAGCCAATTGAGGTTATACCGCCAGTCCTGCTTCAAATCCCTCTCTCACCGCATCGCTTATTTTTCGGGGTTTTTTTGCATCGCCAATGGTAATGACTTCCGTTCCATTTGCTTTTACCTGTTTTGCAAGCGCATCGACAGGGCGGGACCCTACCGCCATCACAATAGTATCGGCCGGGATGGTTTCCTTCCCGCTTTCGGTTTCCACAATAACCGCCTCGTCGGTGATCTCCAGCAATCTGGTCCGTGTGCGCAATTTGACGTTCATGTATCTCAGGCTTTTCATCAGGGACCAGCGCCCTGTGCGCCCCACATTATCAGCTACTTTGTCCAGCATTTCTATTATTGTCACCTCTCTTCCGCCGGTGTGAAGAAGTTTCTCGGCAAATTCACGGTCTTCTGCGCCGTGATACATGAGAAAGGTAAAACTTTCCGGATCCATGGCGCCCATTGAGGTGATAAAATGGGCGGTCTCAGCCCCGGTGGCGCTGCCGCCTATGATGACCACTTTTTTACCAATATCCCACGCCCGCCCCAGCAGCACATCCCACGCATCTACGACGTGGGGTTTGTCGATCCCCGGGACATCGATGCGCATCGGTTCTGCACCGGTGGCCATCACAAAAACATCCGGCTTTTGAGCGTTCACCAATTCCGGGGTGATCTCTTTGCCCAATTCCACTTTGACGCCCTGGATTTCCATTCGATTTGTCAGGCTCTCGATGATGTTGTTGAATTCCATTTTTCCCGGCGGCGCCTTGGCCAGGTTCACCTGCCCGCCCAGGCAATCCTCCTTTTCATACAGCGTGACATGGTGCCCTCTCTGGGCCGCGGTTATGGCAAATTCCATACCGGCCGGACCCCCGCCGGCAACCATAATCTTTTTGGATGTCGGCGCTTTTTTAATGCTGTAATCGTCTTCCCGCCCCGCCTGAGGGTTTAAAATACAATAAACAGACGCTATTGAAAAAATAGAATCAAAGCACCCCTGGTTGCAGGCAATGCATGGGGTTATAATTTTTGACTGCCCTCTTCTCACCTTGTTGGGAAGCTCGGGATCGGCAATGAGCGGCCGGCCCCAGCATATCATGTCGCACCCCCCAGACCTTAATGCCTTTTCCGCCACCCTTGGATCCCCCATCCGATTTGAGGCAAACACGGGAACGGTGACCTTTTCCTTGATGCCCCGGGCCAGATATAAAAAAACACCGGGCGGTACATTTGTGGTGAGCTGGGGAACGCTGGTTTCATGCCACCCGCCGGTCACGTTGACGGCATCTATTCCTGCTTTTTCCGCCTCAGCCGAAAACCTGGCGGATTCCACATTGGTATGCCCGCCTTCCATAAAATCATTTCCAGCAACCCTGATGCCCAAAGCAACATCCTCACCCACTGCTTTCCGGACCTTCTGAATGACTTCAAGGCCGAAACGCATCCGGTTTTCGATGCCCCCCCCGTACTCATCCGTGCGCTTATTCGTTACCGGAGACAAAAACTGGCTGATCAGGTAACCTGTGCAGGCCAGGATCTCCACAAAATCAAACCCTGCCGCTACTGCCCTCCTGGCAGCCTTGACGTACGCATCCTGTACGTCTTCGATATCCTCCAGATTCATTTCCCGGGGGACCTCTTTTGTGAGTTTGCTGGGAATGGCTGATGGGGCAATGGATTGAATCCCGGTGACAAAAGAAAAGGCATACCGGCCCATCTGAAAAAGCTGCGTGGCGACTTTAGCGTCTGTTTCACGATGGAGTTCATCAATAAACTCTTTGTAGGGCTTAATATGCTCATCATCGAACAGAGCCAGCGTCAGGGGCGCGCTGCCCACCTTGTCAATCGCCACCGGTCCAATGGTGATCAACCCTGTCCCGCCTTTTGCCCGGGCCCTGTAGAACGCTTTGTACCGGTCATTGAACTCGTACTTGTCTGAATAGAACAAGCCCATGGCGGGCATCACGATTCTATTTTTAATCTCAAGTTTGTTGATCGTAATCGGTTCAAACAGCTTTTTAAATTCCATCCCTGCTCCTTCACTTTCAAGTGCACATTTTTCCGGCATCGCCGCAGTTCTCTGATCTTCCGCTATAGAATTATTTCCAGATCCGCCAGGGGGTAGGATACACAGGAATGGACATAGCCGAACTGTGTGTCGGAGACCCTTACCGGAACACCGGCCGGCTGAAAAACCCTGCCGGTCAGAATTTTTATCCTGCACATGCTGCACTCGCCGGAACGGCAAAGGGAAGGTATCACCACGTGATTCTTTTCAAGGGATGTCAGCAGTGATTCACCGGCCGGTGCTTCTATTG
Organism: Desulfobacteraceae bacterium; assembly: GCA_030618925.1. Lineage (GTDB taxonomy): Bacteria > Desulfobacterota > Desulfobacteria > Desulfobacterales > SURF-7 > JAUXCK01. The sequence goes on along the minus strand of JAUXCK010000192.1, from coordinate 3,615 downwards.
TCCTGTTTCCGCGTATTTTGATTGAGAACACATCATCTGGGTTTACCTCTTTTGGCCATCCCGGATATTCCCAGATATTGATTGGCGGACCGTACATCTCCCGCCTGATTTTCCCTTTCCGAACGCCCAGCTTCTCGATCTCCGGAAGACAAAAGTCGTACATGGCCTGCGGACCACACACAAAAAAGCTTGCCTCTCCCGTATCCGCCTTAACACTTTTGATGAGATCTGCCGTGACAACCCCGGTCTTCCCTGAATAATCAGCAGAAGGCGCTTCAATAACCGGCACATAATGGATGTTGTCAAATTTTTCTGATACCCGGACCAGTTCTTCATGAAAAATCACATCATCAAGCGTCCTGTTTCCGTAAAACAGATAAATGCTGCGGTCCAGCCCGCATTCAATGATTTCGCGGATCATACTCATAAAAGGGGTTATACCGCTCCCGCCTGCAATACAGATCATTTCTTTATGATGAATGATGGGATTAAAATGAAACCCCCCTGCCGGCCCTGAACTTTCAAACAGATCCCCAATCTTTATGTCGTCAAGAAGATGGTTGGACACAAGGCCGTCTTCAACCCGGCGGATCGTTATATCATAGTATCCGATTTGATTGGGCTGAGACGAGATACTGTATGGCCGGCTTGTTCGAATGCCCCCGATGTCCACAAACAGTGTGATATACTGACCGGCCTGAAAAGGCGGCAGGTAATGGTTCTCAGACACAAGACGAAGTGTTTTCGTCGTCGACGTCTCAGTGATGATATCGTTCACCTTTAACTTCAGAAACGGCGGGTGGATCTTTGACAGGTACGCTTCCACCATGCCCCTTTCAAGGGTATAATCTGACCCATATTTCCGGGCGGTCTCTATCTCTTTGACCACAGCCTCATACCCGTCGAGCTGTTTCACTAATTCCTGTTTCATACGTTGCCTCCTGCTAAGCCGAAAGTTCCCTGTACAAAATTTTTGCCGTTACGACACCGGAATCAAGGGTCGGCTGAAATCCGGCCATACCGGCTGAAGCGCCGGCATGATACAGACCCTTGATATGTGGCTGGTTTGGTATAAATACATTGGAATCCTTGATATAACTTTCAAACCCATAGATAGACCCTCTGGGGTGTCCGAGGTAACGCAAATGGGTAATGGGTGTGGCGATCTCAATCTCCTCGATATGAGTTCTCAAATCCGGAAACGTCTTTTCTGCAAATTGAAGCATGTTCTCAGCGATCCGGTATTTTTCACTTGCATATTGTGCAGGCGGGACACGCAGCCACGCATCGCCGTATTTGAGGGTCACCAATGCGATCTGGCTGGTCCCGGGTGGGGAGAAGCTCGGGTCCACCATATTATAACAGCTGAGAAGCATGGCGTCCTGGTCGCCGATTTCAATACTCTTCATCTTTTCATGCGCCTGGTCCATATCGACGCCCGACATCAGAAAATTCGTGGATTCCGTAATCCCCACCCTGCCCGGTTCACAGTCCAGACCCATATAGAGTGTGAAAGCCGACTGGCTGAGAGAGCATTGCTTCAATTCTCCAAAAACAGCCTCAGGGACCTGATCCTGCTCCATCATATCCACGTAAGTGGTGATCTTTGATGCATTGGAAATAATATATCGGGTCTGTATTTCCTCTCCCTGGTCCGTGATAACGCCCTGGACACCAGAGTCCTCCACGATGATCTTCTTTACCCCGCAATTAAAGCGAATCGTACCGCCCCCCTCGATAATGGTGTCTGCAAGGGCATTTGAAAGCGCCTGGGATCCTCCCTTCAGGTGATAAGGTAAAAATTCAAGAAAGGCAAAAAGCATGGCAGCCATATCTACAAATGCCATTTTTTTCGGGGGAAGGCCGATGTATGACCAGTAGGGGGAGATAATGGTTTGCAGCAGGGGGTCTTTGAAAAACTGATCCATGACTTCCTGTGTGTTTTTCAGGGCATACTGAAAATAAAGCGGATATTTTTCCGGGCTGGTCTCAGGGTCATTGAGATAAAAAACTGAAATGACCTCTGTAAAACAGGCATAGATCAGGTCAACATATTGTCGTATGCCCTTCTTCTCATCGGGAAACCGCTGGGCCAGCTCATTGATAAATGCTTCGCGATCAGGCTTCAGCGTGATATCCACCACGCCCGGTATCACAAGGCGATAAATGTCTTTTATGGGCACAAACTCGAGCTTATCCATCACGCCGAGTCTTTCCAGGGTAGACCGCAGGGGTCCCGGCTTTTCGGGCGGCCCCATTCCGCTGAGCTGATGAAGCGCCACCTCGAACTCAAAACGCCCCCGGCAAAAACTTGTTGCGCATCCACCCGGGATGTTATGCCTCTCCAGCACCAATACCTTTACGCCCCTTTGCGCCAGGGTTGCAGCAGCGGTCAGGCCTCCATTTCCCGCCCCTATGACAATGACATCAAAATTATCCATACGCCCTCCTGAAAATTTATTGCGTCTCTAAAACTGATGTTTTAATCTCTTTGCTGAATTTTGTGAACAGGCCATACTACAATATATCTATCTGATATAGTATAAGTATTTAACTCTTCTCTAATCGTTTTGATGGAAGTTAGTGATACTAACTTATCTTTCTGTTGTCAAGCCTTTTTTATTCTTTCCGAAATGCATCGGTGATGTCCCTTCAGGGGGTTTTTGCACCTCACTGACACGTTATTCAGGCATGGCCGGATGTCTCCGACGCCCGGGAAGGGCCGGGTTTTCAAAAGCAGGAAAACCACATCTCTTTATAATGATTCTTCTGTATTAAACAGTATAAAGTATTGATTTTCATACCGGGCTACACTATGGTGCGGCTCAGTCAGTTGGGCAGGGAGGGGTATGATGATTTATCCTGATAAAATGATGCTATTTTATTCACCTGTAACCATCAAGCCCCTGCTGTGCGAGATTCATGAATCATCACTTTTAATTCAGATTAAGGAGGACAAGCGAATGAGGAAAAAATGTTTTGTGTTTTCCATGGCAACACTGGTTGGATTTACTTTTTTACTTATAGGATCATTTTCCGCGCATGCCAAGGCGATCAAACTCACCTACAGCAATTTTTTCCCCCCCACACACATCCAAAGCAAACTTGCCGAATCCTGGTGCAAAGAGGTGGAAAAGCGCACAGACGGCAGTGTTATCGTTGAATACTATCCCGGTGGCACCTTAACCAAATCCAGACAGATTTATGATGGTGTGGTGACCGGGCTTTCCGATGTGGGATTTTCGGCCTTTGCTTACACGCGCGGCCGATTCCCGGTTTTATCAGCCATTGACCTGCCCCTGGGATATACAAGCGGCACAGCGGCCACTGCTGTGGCAAATGACTTTGCCCGTGAATTCAACCCAAAAGAGATCCAGGATGTCAAGATGATGTACATCCATGCCCATGGCCCGGGGATTGTCCATACAAAAGACAAGCCAATCAAAAAACTTGAGGACATGAAAGGGCTCAAACTGAGGGGCCACGGCACCAGTGCTTTGTTTCAAAAGGCATTAGGTGCGACGCCTGTGGCCAAACCCATGCCCGAGTGCTACCAAATGATCCAGAAAGGGGTTGTGGATGGGTCATCTTATCCTTTTGAGGCCAACAAAGGCT
>JAUXCK010000182.1 GCA_030618925.1 Desulfobacteraceae bacterium | reverse complement strand
TCCATTGTTATTTTAATTTTGGTTTTTGGTTTCGATTCGCTTTGAACAACTTTCCGGAACAAGGCATTTCTCCAGGAACCGTCACCCTCATGTTCATATCCGCGTATCTCATAACCAGCCGCATGGCCGCAATACCCATCATCCCCTGAAGCGTTCCAGGATAGCAGGATAGAGCCGTTATCTTCTTTTGCAGTAAACCCCAGAGGCCTTGCCGGTGAGATGACATCCTTGCCATAAACGCCTGTATGCTGCATGTCGTGCTGAAATGTTTTCCATTCGGTGCTGTTGCAGGCATCGCCCAGGCTGTCCCATACATACAAATCGCCTGATCGTGTCATGACAGCCACCTCCAGGAGTCCATCCCCGTCAATATCCCCAATTCCGGGTGTGGAGATCACCCATTTCCCGGTGAATTTCGGCCAGCCATCCGGCACCCACCCAGACCCATCGTAGGCCCTTACCAGAAACCCCCCGCTTCCCCCGATGATCTCCGGAAAGCCGTCTCCATCCAGGTCAGCGGCCGAAGGACCGGCAAAAAACTGGAGGTCATCCATGGTTACCGGGAAATCTGGCAGTATCTTTCCGTTCAGCGCATTCCAGGCGGTGATATGGTTTTCATTATTTATTTGCTCCCCTGCCAGATTAACGTCAATCAGCTTCCTTAACCCTGCGGACGGTGCGATACACGAAAGGTTGCCGTCTCCTGACAGGTCGGCAAACAATGGGGATCCCATTGCCGGGATCGTCGGCAGGTCAATGCCCATTCCAGGAAGGGTTGTGACCCTCATGGCATGAGGGTCACCGGCATAATCTGTGCCGTAATATGAAGTACCATCTCCGTTTAAGAGATATACGGGTCCTACGGTTGATAAAACGGCAACTTCCAGGGTGCCATCATGATCCACATCGGCCATGATGGGCGCACCCGGGATGCCGCTTCCCACATACGGGAGCAGTTCGGTCATTAACAGCGCAATTTTTACCGGCCATCCATCAACAAAGGGGCCTCCTTCATGATTTTCCCCATCATGGTGTAACGCGTAAACCCTTGCATTTCCCATGTCGCTCAAAACCTCCAGGCTGATCAGGATGTCGATGATGGGGGACAGCGTAGATACATTCATGGGTTCCCTGTATTGTTCATTGGTTCCGACGACAATTTCAGGAAATCCGTCATTGTCGATATCACCCACAGCAGGTGTTGAAACAATTTTGCCGGTGTAACACGTGCTTTCCGGGTATCTCGCACGGATCCTGTGGGTAACGTCATCCACCACCTCAAACCGGCTGTCATCAATCACCAGAACCGGCCACCCGGGCAACAGTTGTCCGTCAGCATCCCAGACATACACATGATTGTCCAGGGCAGCACAAATAATGTCCAGGCGGCCGTCCATGTCCATGTCTTCAAGCACAGGGGCTGATACAACGCCAAAAAGCCGTCTATTATATTTGTCTCTGGCATCGGTTTGATCGTTGCCTGTAAAATCGGGGTTCAGGGAATAGGGGGGGAAAAGGGTCACCGGAAACCCGTCACGCATTCTTCCATCATGCTCCCACACATAGATTTTTCCGTACAGGGAAGATGCCACCACTTCGGGATCACCGTCCCGGTCCAGATCTCCAACAGCGATGCCGCCGAAACCAATGGCTTCAAATATGGATGCATCAATGGCTCCGGACCGGTAGGCTCTTGAGCCGTCGTAGCGGTGTGCCAGCAGATCTGTGTGCACTGGCCATCCCACAAGGGCTGTTCCATCCGCTTTTAGCGCATATATCAAACCATCGGTGGTGGGTACGATCATGTCTTCAATGTTATCCCCATCAAGGTCGGTCATGATGACCGGGGCCTCACCACTGCTTCCCAGGTTTTTTGGAAACCCGTTTTTTAGCTGGGGATCATGGTGCAGGTACACTGTTTTTCGGCTCTCGGCTCTCCTGTCGGGGTGGTCCTGATCTATGACCGTGACCCGTATGGTAAACGTAAACTCATTTATTTCGTTTGGCGGAAAAGACACATCATCCAGAAAAGATTTGATATTCCATGTGGCCAGCACACCTTTCCGGGGCGCATCCAGAATTCCTGATTGGTATATTCTTTTCCATTCCGATCCTGTGGGCTGGATTCCACGTCCAAACTCCATCACATATGTGTAGGAACCGCCTCTTTTGTTTGCCACACGGCCTGTGATATCGACGCTTGGTGTAAATTTTGGATCCAGAGTGTCAAACCACAATGGCGCGGTAATATCCGCCTCTGGTGGAATTCTATGCTCAGACACAATCTGCACGGCCTTTTGGGCATTTACACGGCCGTATCCAAAGTACTGGTCCCAGCCAGGCCCGGATTGAAACCGCCGGGTACTGAAAACAGGGTAATTGACCCGGTAATTTTTACTAAAATCGATGTCATCCGCACTCATGGTGATGATTTGCTTGATCTCATTGGCAGTCAGGTCTTTTGATAAATTTCCCCTGGCCATTTCATTTTTTGCAGCAGAAATGATCAGCCCGGCAATCCCGGCTCCCCGACCCACTGCTTCAGAGGAGCATGAAGTCGACGACACGGCGACGGCGATATTTCCGCCATAGTTTGTGCACCCATTTAAATAGAGGTAGGATTCCGGCGTCATGCCACTTTCAAATTTAGTGACTGAATTCAAATTGATGGTATGTTCGTGGGCAGCCGGCAGGTTCTGGTGCATGCTGGACTCGTCTGCTGCTGAAGCGATAATGGGGACGTTATTGGCAACCGCATAATGAATGGCGTTTTGAGACAATGAAGAACCGCTGATGGTGCCCAATGCCTCCTGCACCACATCTGCTCCACTGTCCACAGCAAAAACCACAGCCCTTCCAAAGCTCATGTCCTCGGCCATAAAGCTTAAGCCCACCCGAATCGGCAGGATCATGCAGTTGGGACAGGTACCCGGGAAGTGTGCATTGCTGCTGGAATAGGCTTCGCCACATGAATCTTGAGACTCACCCGTGCCATGCCCATAGTCGACATCATCATAGGGGTCATTGTCATCATCCACCATATCCCATCCGCAGATGTCATCTGTGTAGCCGTTTTGATCATCATCAATGTTGTCAGAAAAGACGTGGATGAGATCTTCCGGGTCTTTCACACCGTTTTCGTTCCAGTCAAAAACCCTTTGGTCTTCTGCATAATCTTCCATGTTGAATACACCATCCTGGTTTTTGTCATAAAAGGCACTGTTTTGAGGCAGAGGGAGTTCGTCCCTGTTGAGAAAGAATTTGTTGGCGATATTCGGCTGACGCCACCTGATTCCGCTGTCGATGACCGCAATGACCACATCGGGTCTTCCGGTGGTGATCTCCCAGGCCTTGTCGACACTCATCCCGGTAACACCGTTTAGTTCTCTGGGATCATTCAGAAATGGTGAGCCTTCAGGCGCTTTTGATGAATATTTCCATACATCGCTCCCGGTATAGTTCGCCGGGTAAACAGGGTTTTCGCTGTCAAGAAAACAGTATTCCTCATATTTATTTGCATCAACATTCGCGGGCGCTGAAGGGTAGGGGACTTCGCCCAGGGCGTCAGTTAGAAAAACGATCAGGCAACACAAAAAAGTCAAAAGAATTAAAATAGATCGATTCTTCATTTCTATAAATCTCCATTTTTCATGATCTGACATCAGTGGTGAAGCATTTAATTTCTTATAAACCATATTAAAAAACAAGGCAAGACCGATCTTCTAAACTGTCTGGGTCATGATGGCAGTGGCGGGTAAATTTCAGGTGCTTCCTTCGCAACATCTCTTATACTTTTTTCCGCTTCCGCAGGGGCATGACATGTTCCGGCCGATTTTTTGCAACTTTCCAGTGTCAGGCGGCGCCAATCCGGTATTGTGCCTTCTCTGCTGTTGTTCCATTATCGCGTTTTCTTGTTTTATCTCCTGAGCAATATGCGTGAATGTATTTATAGTATGCCTGTAAAAAATTTTCCATCCATCGCAGAGCCGGCTGAGAGCTGCCGGGTCGCTTCCAGCGGGATGCCGATGCTTTGTGCAGTCACCCTGACACAGGTCGATGAACTCGCATGTCCCGCATTTAACATGATATTGGCGCTTCATTAAGCCGAACTCCCTATAGACGGTTGATTTCTGCATAGAGTGCCAGTCATTTGTTAGAATATTTCCGACTTTCAGGTCAGGCTCGACAAAAAAATCACAAGGGTATACATCACCATTGTGTTCTACTAGAAAATAGGAATTACAATTTGTTCCCATCACACAGACATTCTGTGTGCCATACACCAGGTATTCAAGAATTGAATCAAAATGTCGAATTGAGATCTTCCGGGTATGGTTGCGCTCAAGCCATCTGTCAAAAATGTCACACAGAAATCTTCCCCATTCTTCCCCGGTAATGGCAAAGGAAGCGGGATTTCCAGCCTTGTCCCACTCCACGCAGGGGATATATTGATGAAAGTGAAAATCATTGTCTACAAGGTAATCATAGACATCCGCAGGGCGTCCTGCGTTGGCAGAATGAACAAGTATCAGAATATTAAATTCAACGCCATGCCGTTTGAGACAATTTATTCCATTCAGGACCCTGTCATGGGTGGGTTGTCCGGTCTTCGTGGTTCTATAGGTGTTGTGTATTTCAGGAGGGCCATCCAGGCTGACACCCACCAGGAAGTGATACTCTGCCAGATGTGCCGCGAATGCATCGTCTATCAGGGGACCGTTTGTCTGCAGTCCGTTTGCAACCAGATCGCCGGTCTTCCCATATTTTTTCTGGAGTCGGATCACTTTTTTAAAAAAATCCACACCCATGAGTGTCGGCTCCCCCCCCTGCCAGCCAAAAGTATACCGGGACTGTTTTGTCCGCATATATCCGGCAATGAGTTTTTCCAGAGTCGTTTCAGTCATGCGGTGGATTTTTGTGTGCGGATACAGGGACGCCTTCTCCAGATAAAAACAATAGGTGCACCTCAAGTTGCAGTCGCCTGAAGCCGGCTTTATCAAAAGGGAAAATGGCATATTGCAATTGTGTTTGCTCATGATGAAAAATATTTTTTATTTCCGGTCCTCTTTTTTTGCCGGCCTTATATGTATTGACTAAAATAAGGTCACTTGCAACCTATTTATTAGTTTTGAAAACCGGGTTTTTCCTTGCAAATCGGGGCAAATCGGGAAATTTTGACCTTTGTCAGCAGAGGGAACCGGCACAACACAAAAACATTTTATCTTGACAGGTGGCGGAAAAACAGGTTGTACTGATATGGATTGAATAAGGGGTATAAATTAAGGAACAAAACCATTGTCAATAATTGAATTCCCGAATAATTTTCTGTGGGGAGCTGCCACAGCCGCTTATCAGATAGAAGGGGCCTGGCAGGAAAATGGAAAAGGTGAATCCATATGGGACAGGTTTGCCCACACACCCGGCAATGTTAAAAACAACGATACCGGTGATAAGGCCTGTGATCATTACCATCGCTACAGGGAAGATGTGGCGTTGATGAAAAAGCTCAATCTCGGTGCATACAGGTTTTCCATCTCCTGGCCGAGAATCATGCCGGATGGAAAGGGCAGGGTCAATCAGAAAGGGGTTGATTTCTACTCCAGGCTTATAGATGAATTGATGGACGCGGGGATCACACCCATGGCCACGCTATATCATTGGGATCTGCCGCAGACCCTTCAGGATGGGGGAGGTTGGGAAAATCGAGACATTGCCCCGCGCTTTGCGGACTATGCTGCTGCAGTCGGGCAAAAACTTGGCGATCGGTTAAAGATGTGGGCAACTTTTAATGAGCCGTCTATGTTTACGGTTCTGGGTTATGTTTATGGCAGTCATGCACCTGGAAACAAAGAACCGCTCACTTATTTTACCATAGCGCATCATGTTAATCTGGCGCATGGGGAAGCCGTCATTGCATTGCGGAATGAAGCAAAAGATCCGGAGATCGGAACCGTTCTGAATATCCCTTCAATTCACCCATCCACCGATTCCAGAGAGGATCGGGCAGCCGCCCTGAGAATGGACGGCATTTTAAACCGATGGTATGCAGATCCGGTAATGCTGGGGACATATCCGGAAGACATCCTTGATATGATTTCATCCTTGAATGTTCCTATCGCGCAGGGGGATATGGATAAAATTTATCAGCCCCTTGATTATTGCGGCATGAACCTTTACTCCCGGTTATTTGTGAAACACGATAATCGCATTCCTCTTA
>JAUXCK010000211.1 GCA_030618925.1 Desulfobacteraceae bacterium | reverse complement strand
TGATGTTGTCTTCCTAAGACCGCTTGGCCTCCGACTTTTCTCATTGCGATCACCCAAATATTTATCGCCAATAATGATGATGTCATGCATGGTGCATTGTGGGGCATTCATACCAGGACATGGTTCTGGATTGCAATCGCAATCCCGATTTTTCATCAGACTTATGTCTGGCTAATCTGGCGGATAGAATTGTACCAGAAAACGTTTACGTCTCGCTATGGCGTTTCAAGGTCCTTTAAAATATATGTGGGAGGATTTGTTGTCCTATTTGTCAGCCGGCTGATTTCCATCATCACCTTAGCAGTGAGCAGCCGTGATACGCTTTTAATGAATCTTTATTTTTCTTATTTACTAGCAGCTGTAATCATTTTAGTCGTCATTTACCTTTTCTATTCTATAAAACAGTTTTTTACAATTGAAAGAGCATTCGGGATTGACCATTTCGTTAAAGACTATAACGAGCCTTATGTGAAAGGGGGGATTTTCCGTTTTACGAACAATGGCATGTATGTCTATGGCCTCATGATTCTCTATTTGCCTGGATTGCTATTATTCTCGAAAGCGGCTCTGGTAGTTGCACTGTTTAATCACATTTATATCTGGATTCATTACTATTGCACTGAACGCCCTGATATGAAAGTGATTTACGGAGAGATTCCTGGCAATTAAAGCAATATCATGCAAAACAAGACATTCAACCTGACGTTTTCCGCTTCGGCGCTCACCGCATACACGAAAGGAGAATTTTATGACCGAAAAACATCCCGACTATAAGGACAAAATTGTCCATACTGTGTGCAATAGCCATTGCGGAGGGACCTGCGATTTCAAGGTGCACGTCAGGGAGGGAAAGATTATTCGAATCGAGTCCGTTCCGGAAGAAAATGGGCGGCCCAGCATGTGCCTGCGAGGCCATGCCTATCGCCAAAGGGTCTATTCGCCCGACCGGCTTCTCCACCCCCAGAAAAGGACAGGGCCCAGGGGCTCGGGCGAATTTACCCGGATTTCATGGGATGAAGCCCTGGATACCATTGCCGATGAAATGAAAAGAATAAAAACCGTATATGGCAATGCCTCCTTGCTTCACTTCTGCTCCATGTGTGATCCGCATTTACTCCATCATGTGTTGGCGTTTCACAGCCTGCTCTGTAGCTTTGGCGGATATACCGCTCCATGGGGTTATATTTCATGTGAAGCCTATGCGTTTGCCAAAGGCGTGACGTTCGGGAAGTCGAGCAAGTTAAGATACTCCGGCCACACACCTGAAGAATATCTTGAGTCGCGACTGATCATCATGTGGGGTTGGAACCCGGCCACCACCGAAATGGGGTCGAACATGTCGCTGTCCCTGGCTCGGGCCAGGGAAAAGGGCGCCAGAATCATTGCCGTCGACCCCAGACACACCGACTCGGCGGCCGCTTTCTCCGATGAATGGATTCCCATAAAACCGGGCACGGATGCCGCTGTCATGCTTGCCATGGTCTATGTGATCATCAAGGAAAATTTGCAGGACCAGCACTTCATCGATCGCTACACGGCCGGATTTGATAAGTTCAAGGATTATGTGCTCGGCCTGGAAGATGGGGTGGCGAAAACACCTCAATGGGCCGAGGCCATCGGCGGTGTGCAGGCCGCAACGATCGCCGACCTGGCTCGGGATTATGCCTGTGAAAAGTCGGCCATACTTGGGAGCAGCTTTGGACCCGGCCGCAGTGCTTTCGGTGAAGAGTATCACCGGGTGGCCGCAGCCCTGGAAGCAATCACAGGCAAGGTGAAAAGGGAGCAATATGCCCCGACGGTCAAAGATTTTGGGCTTCTCCCCCCGTTTCCGTTTCCACCAAATAAAGTCGAGGAGGGTGCGCCTCCACGCTGGAACGCAGTTCCTTCCCGGGGCCCAAGCGTGAACTCCAGCGCCCGGGTGAACGTGAGTTCCTTGACGGATGCTATCCTCAAGGGTAAGGCAGGCGGTTATCCGGCCGACTATAAGTTCATGTGGCTGTCAAACAACAACTACCTGAATCAGCTTGGCAACATTAACAAGGCGATCGAGGCTTTTAATAAGCTCGAATTCATCCTGGTCACCGAACAGTTCATGACGGCGACCGCCAGGTTTGCGGATATCGTCCTGCCGGTGTGCACGTTCCTGGAACGATGGGACATCATGCCGGCCATGGATGTCTTCAGTACAAAACGCAGTGATTTTACAATTCTCAACAAGGCCATCGAGCCGTTGGGTGAATCCAAATCACAGTTGGAGATCTGCCAGGCCCTGGCATTGAAACTAGGCATTGCCGGCTATCCCGATCAAACGGATGAGGAACTGGTCAGGCAAATGGTCGCAATCGCTTCTGAAACAAAGAAATCGAAATCAGAGGAAGCCTCTAAAAAGGAGGCCTCTATTTCGCAAGAGCCGCAGCTCCGCACGCCATCAGGGAAGATTGAGCTGTCGTCAGGAATCGCTGAAAAGATGAACCACCCCCAGATACCGGCCGTCCCCAAGTACATTGAGACCTGGGAGAGCTTGAATGATCCCCTGGCCGATAAATACCCGCTGCAACTGATCACGCCTCATTTCAAGCGGCGTGCCCACAGTCAGTTTGATAATCTGCCGTGGCTCCGCGAGTTACAGGTCCAGGCCATCAGCATCAACTCCCGTGATGCCGAGGCCCGGGGAATCCAAGCGGACGATATGGTCCGGGTGTTTAACGACCGGGGAGAAGTCCGAATTCCTGCCAGGGTGACGGAAAGGATCATGCCGGGCGTGGTGGCCGTTCCCCAGGGGGGATGGTACAGCCCCGACGAGAATGGCATCGACTATGGCGGCTCTGCCAACGTACTGACCAGCAATGTAATCTCACCAGGTGGTTCCTTTGTCAGCAACACGGCCCTGGTACAAATAGAGAAGGTGGGAAAATGATGCAATATGGCATGTATATCGATCAGAACCGCTGTACCGGTTGTTTCGCCTGTGTCGTGGCCTGCAAGGACTGGCACGATGTGCCGGCCGGACCGGCGAACTGGATCAGCATAAAGACCACAGAAAAGGGCAGGTATCCCAATCTGTTTGTGGCATTTTTACCGACAACCTGCTACCACTGCATAACACCTGCCTGCGTTTTGGCCTGCCCCGTGGAAGCAGTTACCAAGCGGGCTGAGGATGGCATCGTCACCGTTGATCAGGACGCCTGCCTGGGAAAAACCGATTGCGGTCAGTGCCTGGAAGCTTGTTCTTACGACGCGCCACAGTTTGAAGCCGGGGAGGATGCCAAAATGCAAAAGTGCGATTTGTGCATCGACAGGTGGGCTGAGGGCAAAAAACCCGTATGCGTTATGGCCTGTCCAATGCAGGCGTTGGACGCAGGCCCCCTGGATGAATTAAAGGAAAAGAGGGGCGGCGCCAGGGAAACGGAGGGGTTTACATATGATGAAACACTTGCACCTTCCATTCTTTACAAACCCAAAAAAAATCCTTACAATCCTTAACTGTGCCATAGGCCCAGATGGGTCAATAGATGAGATATTCTCCATCTAATATTTTTGTTCGACGCCATAAACATGAAGGAGGAAAAAATGCTCGCTTATTGCGGATTGAATTGTTCCAGTTGTGATGCTTATCTTGCCACTCAAGAAAACAATGATGCTAAAAGAGAAAAAACTGCTCAAACCTGGTCAAAAATGTACAATGCTGATATTAAACCTGAGCAAATCAATTGCAATGGATGCAAATCGGAAGGCGTAAAATTTTCTCATTGCGATGTGTGTGAAATTCGCCAATGCTGTATCTCAAACAGTGTGGATAATTGCGCAGTTTGTGAAAAATATATTTGCGATACTCTATCAAAGTTCATAAAACTGGCTCCAGAGGCGGGTATAGCGCTTGAAAAGCTTCGAATTTAAACAAAGACCGGCATAGATCTGGGGTCAAACCTTGATTATTGCGTTAACTTTGAGATAGAACCCGTCAGAACCAGATAAAATTATATGTCGTATCAATGGCCGGCCGATCAAAAAAAGGGCTCTTGGAGAAAGTGTCTTCTATCAAAGGAGAAAGGATGAAAGGAAAAGTCATAATTGCGGTAGAATTTGTCATTATTGTTGTTCTTCTCATCGTACTTTCCACTCAGTTCGTTTCCTTTAAAACTATCCGGCCCGTGGTGAGGGAGCCAGCCGCCATTTCTGAATCCGAGGTCAGTTACACACCTCCGCCACCACCCAGAATAGATCTTGAGACCGTCAAAAAAGCCCGGGCGCTTCGGGCGGAGTTTTCCCCGAAAATTGATAAAATCACCGATGAGATTTACCTGGCCCGGGGGTTTTCTCTGGGAAACAGCATCATGGTGATCACGGAAGAAGGACTGGTCATCATCGATACCACCGGTAATGCCCAGGTTGCAGAAAAGATTCTTTCCGAGTTTCGAAAGATTACAGACAAGCCCATCCGTTATATTATCTATACACACGGTCATCCGGACCACATATACGGCGCACCCGTTTTCATGGCCGAGGGCGTTCAAGTGATCGCTACTCGCGCTGCAGTCGAATTCATGAAACGACAAGACCAGTGGCTGGGTGCCTACCATCTTAGAAGCCGTACCATCCAGGCCGGACGCGCAGCACCGGAATTTGCGACCAAAACCGTTTTCTCAAGTCCGTTTCCCCCCTGGCAGAACAAGCAAATGATCTGGCCCACAATCACCTTCGAGGATGAGTACGTTTTCGAACTGGGGGGAAAACGATTCGAACTCTACCATGCCATGGGAGAAACGCCAGGCCACTTGATGGTGTGGATGCCAGGGGAGAGAGCGCTATTTCCGGGGGACCTGTACTATGCCAGCTTTCCCAATTTATCCACGCCCATGCTTGAGTCCAGGCCGGTCAAAGAATGGTACGAATCCCTGGATCGTATGGTGGCGCTCAACCCCGACTATGTGATTCCCGGCCACACACGCGCTCTGTCAGGCAGGGAGGAGGCTGTTGATGTACTTTCCCATCACAGCCAGGCCATCCGGTATGTGTATGATGAAACCCTAAAGGCCATCAATGCCGGGAAAACATTGGATGAAGCTGCCCACACCATCACGCTCCCCGAGCGACTGGCGAAAAGATGGCATCTTCAGGAACTTTACGGAAGAGTGGACTGGTCCGTTCGGGGTATTTACCGGAAAGAGACCGGTTGGTACGACGGCCATGGCACAGGCCTAAACCCTCTGCCTCCCGGCCACCGGGCCAGGGAGATGGTCCAACTGGCCGGAGGCGCTGATAAAATACTGATTCGGGCCATAGCGCTGCAAAAGGCTGGGGAGCATCAGTTGGTATGTGAGCTGACAGATATGGTAATCACCGCCAACCCTAACGACAGAACAGCCCGGATCATCAAGGCCAATTCTCTGGAATATCTGGGATACCAGAGCGGCAATCTTAATATGTTCGGGTTTTACAGATCAGCAGCCTCACTCGAGCGGCAGGCCGCAGACATAAAGCCTTAACGATATCGCCATGACACTTAGTGCCCATACAAAAATCTGATTCTGTGATGCCTCTTTTTCCATACGCTGATTTTGAGCTTGATTTTTTCCAGGCTGTCCAATCATTGGGGTCCATCGCCGAGGGCCAGGTTATACCCCTGAAACTAAAAAAGCCAATGAATTCAGATGAAACGAAGTCGGAGGCCAAGCGGTCTTA
>JAUXCK010000275.1 GCA_030618925.1 Desulfobacteraceae bacterium | reverse complement strand
GGAAACCTTTGCTAAAGTTGATTTAAGGGTTGGGACAATTCTTTCGGCAGAACCGATTCCCAGAGCGAAAAAACTGCTTAAACTGGAAATTGATATCGGAAAGACACAAACGGTTGTGGCCGGCATTTCAGGCAGTTATTCACCGGAAGACTTGATAAACAAGCAGGTTATTGTTGTTGCAAACCTCAAGCCGGCCAAATTAATGGGGGTATTGTCAAACGGAATGCTGCTTGCCACAGTTGAAAAGGATAAATGCACCATCGCCACCATGGATAATGATGTAAAACCGGGAACGCCACTAACTTGATATTGACCATGAAAGAAATGATGAAGAATGCCGAATAACATAGACAGAACGATTCGTGAAAATTCGAGCTGGCATAAATATCAGAAAAGGGCGAAGCATACCGATGCCAGGAAGAGAATGACGAAAAAGGCACTTCAATACTCGCCTTTTCTGCTCCTCCTGGCGATTCTTGTTTTCGGAATGATTGCCGGCCTTGGCGGAACTGCCGGCCGGTTGGTCACGTTTTTTTCTAAACCGTCAAGTTACGATTATCCTGACGCAGCTCAAAATATAAAAGAAACGTTTTTAACAAAAAAGGAGATTCAGGGCATCCTTGACACAAGGAACCTGGCAAACCTGGAAAATAAGGGGCTTTCCGTTACCTCGGAAGGGCGCACATATCATGTTGATACGACCCTTCAAATGCCGCTTCAGAAATATCTGCTGAAAATAATGGACCATTCCAATGCCATATATATCGGTATCGTTGTGATGGAGCCGACCACAGGCAGGGTTCTGGCAATGGCTGGATTTGATAAAGAGGATCAATCCAGAAATTCATGCATAGACAACAAGTTTCCTGCTGCAAGTATTTTTAAAATAGTCACCGCTGCCGCCGGTATTGAAAAGTGCGGCTTCAGTGCCAGTTCGACATTTACATTTAACGGAGGGAAATATACGCTGTACAAATATCAGCTTAAAGACCGGAATAACAGATACACCAATCATATCAGTTTCAGGGACTCGTTTGCCCAGTCTGTGAATCCGGTATTTGGGAAAATCGGTGCAAACTACCTGGGGAAGAGGTATCTTCAGGAATATGCCGATGCCTTTGGATTTAACCAGTCGATTGATTTTGAAATACCCCTTCCGCCAAGCCGTGTCTCCATATCTGATGAAACCTATCAATGGGCTGAAATCGCCAGCGGGTTCAACCGGGATACCGTCATGTCCCCGCTTCACGGCGCCCTGATGAGTGCCGCCATCGTTAATGGCGGCGGACTTCTCGAGCCGACGATTGTGGAGAAAATTATCGATGACCAGGGAAAGATTCGCTACTGGAGTGAGCCCAAAATGATCGGGTATGCAGTGACACCAAAGGTATCAAAGCTCATTCATGAGTTGATGATGAGAACCGTAAAGTCTGGAACGAGCAGAAAAGTATTCCGGGGGAGTCGGAAGGACAGGGTCCTTTCCAAATTGGATATCGGCGGCAAAACAGGATCTATCATGAGCCGTAAAAAAGATCATGTCCGGTATGACTGGTTTGTCGGATTTGCTGAGGAAAAAAATGGAGAAGAAAAACTGGTTGTGTCTGTTATGGTAGCGCATGAAAAGTATATCGGTAAACGGGCCGGGTATTATGCCCGTATGGCATTTTCTCGATATTTCAATGATTATTTTACGACAAAAAATGCTGCGATTCATACCAAGAAGCAGTCCGTAAAGAAGACCAAAAAGCAGGTTTAATCGTTACAAGGAGGCATGACATGCCGGGGTTCGAATTGTTCGGAGAGGAAGAGCGTCAGGAAGTCCAGGATGTCCTTGATTCAGGCGTATTGTTCCGGTACGGTTTTGATCAGGCAAGGAAGGGGCATTTTAAGGCCCTGAGTTTTGAAAAGGAGCTGGCAAAGTGTCTGGGGGCCGGGTACAGCCATCTCTGCTCAAGTGGCACAGCCGCCTTATCTATCGCTCTTGCGGCTGCCGGAGTGGGTGCTGGTGATGAAGTGATTGTCCCCCCATTTACGTTTATTGCCACAGTGGAGGCAGTGTTAAGTGCCGGGGCTGTTCCAATATTTTCTGAAATTGATGAGACCCTCTGCCTGGATCCCGGCGCCATCAAGCAGGTTGTTACACCCCGGACAAAGGCTGTCCTGCCTGTGCACATGTGTGGCGCCATGGCCAGGATCGACAGGATCAAGACCTTTTGTGAAGAGCAGGGGCTTGTGTTAATTGAGGACACGTGTCAGGCAATTGGGGGCAGTTTTAACGGGAAAGCCCTGGGCACATTTGGGGATGTGGGGTGTTTTTCTTTTGACTACGTCAAAACCATCACATGCGGTGAAGGGGGCGCCATTGTCACCGACAGCAGGGACCTCTATGAGAGGGCTCATGCCTATGCAGACCATGGTCATGATCATGTGGGAGAAGATCGCGGACTCGAGGGCCACCCCATCCTTGGCCTGAATTTTCGGATTAGTGAATTGAATGCGGCTGTCGGCCTGGCACAATTGAAAAAGCTTGATGCCATTCTGGCCTTGCAGCGGAAAAACAAGCGCATGATTAAGGATCGGCTGACCGGGGTCCCGGAGATAAGTTTTCGGCATATCCCTGATGAGGCCGGAGATTCGGCGACATTTCTGAGCTTCTTTCTGCCGGAAGAGGCAAGGGCCCGGGAGGTGGCAGGGCATCTGGCCGGCGCCGGCGTGGACGGCTGTTTTTACTGGTATGATAACAACTGGCATTATATTCGCCAGTGGGCACATTTGAAAAAGTGGTCTTCAGCCGCCATGCTGCCGGCACAACAATTTGAAAATTGTCCGGATTATAGTAAAATTGCCCTGCCCCGGTCTGATGACATCATGGGGAGAACCCTCTCCATGCTGATTAAGCTCACCTGGACAGAGAAAGAGGTTGAGGAACGAATTCAAAAAATAATTGACGCCCTGAAGGAATGATATAGAGGGAAGAGAATGTATAGAAACTTTAAAATGGTTTCCAATGTTGTCTATGGCAGGGGCTGTTTCAGCCAGCTTGATGATATTTTGTCAGAAAAAAGGAAAGGCAGAAATTCATCCATGGTCTTCATTGTGGATGATGTATTTGAAGACAGTGATATCAGAGAGCGTTTGCCGGTCAATGACAGGGATCTTGTCCTATGGATCAATGTGGATGATGAGCCAAAGACGGTTTATGTGGATGAACTGACCCAACAGGTAAAAACAGTTCTGAATGATATCCCGGACGGTGTGATCGGGATCGGCGGCGGGAGCACAATGGACATCGCTAAGGCTGTTGCACTGATGCTGACAAATCCCGGGTCTTCTGCGGATTATCAGGGATGGGACCTGATTAAGCAACCTGCTGTTTATCATGTGGGCATCCCGACGTTGTCCGGTACCGGGGCCGAAGTGTCCCGTACGACTGTTTTAACCGGCCCGGAAAAAAAACTGGGATTAAATTCTGATTATACGGTATTTGATCAGATTGTTCTGGATCCGGAGCTGATTTCAGGCGCGCCAAAAGACCAGCGGTTTTATACGGGGATGGATTGTTTTATCCATTGTGTTGAATCTTTGACCGGGACCTATCTCAACGCCTTCAGCCAGGGGTACGGGGAAAAAGCATATGACCTTTGCAAGGCGGTTTTCCTGGAGGAAGCGCCTGAAAACGATGACAACCTCATGATGGCGTCTTATTTCGGCGGGATGAGTATCGCCTATTCCCAGGTGGGGATCTGTCATGCACTTTCATATGGTCTGTCGTTTGTACTCGGGGTCCATCATGGCATCGGGAATTCAATCGTGTTTGATTATCTTGAGGATTTTTATGCGGAAGGTGTCGCTGAATTCCGGCAAATGTTAAAAAGACAGGGATTAGAGCTGCCAAGGAATCTCGTCGCGGGAATTGAACAAGATAAGCTTGAGAAAATGGTTGATGTGGCCCTGGTTCTTGAACCCCTCTGGGAAAATGCCCTGGGAATGGACTGGAAAAAGAAAATGACACGTGATATAATTAAAGAACTTTATCTGAAAATGTAAATAGTGCCTCAACAACAGCCCTTCAGCTTTTTTATTGAGTTAAGCCAACCTGATTAAAATTAAATACCGAATAACCCTGTCAATTTAAACCACCGGGAGTCCTGTCCGTGGAGAAAAATATGAAAGTTATCGCAAGGATAAAATCTGTTTGGTCATCTGTTTTGAGACAAGGTGCTCAAATCCTGGAAACCCATATTTACATCGGAAAAAGCCTGGCCCATGTACCAGAAGGATCATTTGTTCTGTTTCCATACCAGGGGACGCTGCTTTGCTGCGGTCTTACGGGAATTGTTGCCCATAAGCCAAAACAAGGAGTCGGACCGGAGTTTGATCTGGCTTTTTTGTCAGAACGGGTTCAGCACATATCGATGCACACACTTAAACACTGCCGGGATGAGCGGCTTTCCATCAAAGATCAGTATCTGGGGGGAAGCCAGTCAATGGCATCGCTTAAAAAATGGGTGCAGGATTTAAAGAAAGATTCTGTATTTGCAGAACTTTTTATGGAAAAAACAGATCAGGAGGCGCTATCCAGTCTGTCCACCCGCCTCGATACCGTTATCGATTCAGAAGGCAAAGCACTCTCAAGGGGAATGGGGCTCCTCGGGACCGATGAAGTGGATATTATTTCCGTCAGGCTTGAGGATTTGAAGGATATACACTGGTGCCTTTC
>JAUXCK010000214.1 GCA_030618925.1 Desulfobacteraceae bacterium | reverse complement strand
TTTACACTGTCGTGCTCCCAATAATAGTTTTAGACTTGCTACAGTAAAACATACCATGTTTAGTTATGTACATTTGTTCCGCTGTTGTCATATACATGTCAAGAATTTGACAAAGGCGGAATTTAAAAACAATTGTTAACATCAAGTTCCAGGCGATACACGGAAAGATTATACATAAAAATTACAATGTGACAATATCAATCATAAAACCTGATAATTTAATACATTATATACAGTATATTCATCAACACCTGAAAAAATCGGGGAATCACCCAATTTCCATAGAAAAACACTTGACATTTTCCCCCAATTGGCTACTTACGAATGTGTCCCATTGAATAAAAAGTACGATTTCCATTCATCAGACCCTAAAATATCTCAGGATCGGAGGAAAAAAATGAAACCCGTAAAAACACCCCCCTGGATTTGGCTCGCCATGATTTTATGCAGCCTTGTGATCGTTGCGGCCTGTTCCAAACCTCAACCGCCGGAACAGATGGATGTGGGATCCCATCCTGACCTTGCCGCTCATACCGAAGAATTTAAACAGGAAATCATCAAGGTAACAGACGGGGTTTATGTGGCCGTTGGATTCGCACTCGCCAATGTCATCCTTCTTGAAGGGGATGATGGTGTGATCATCGTTGACACCCTGGAAAGCCCTGAAGCTGCAGCTCCGGTCAAGGCCGCCTTTGACAAAATTACCACAAAACCCATCAAAGCGATTATTTATACACACTTTCATACCGATCACTGCTATGGCACCACCGCATTTACCCAAAAAGGGATACCGGATATTTACGCCCATGAAAGCACACTGACCTATCTGGACCGTGTGGCAAGCGTTACCCGTGATACCACTTACAGACGTGCCATGAGGCAGTTCGGCAATCTTCTGCCAAAAGGCGGTCTGATCAACTGCGGTATCGGGCCTTTTCTGGCATTTGATGAAAAAAGCACCATCGGCCTGATCAGGCCCAATAAGACCTTTTCTGGTGAGCGCCTTACGCTTGACATCGCCGGGCTTAAAATCGAACTTTATCACGCGCCAGGAGAAACAAATGATCAAATTATTGTCTGGCTGCCCGAAAAAAAAGTGCTGCTGCCTGCTGATAATTTTTACAAGTCCTTTCCAAATTTATATGCCATCCGGGGCACTGCCTATAGGGATGTGACCCTGTGGGTCAAGAGCCTTGATAAAATGCGGGACCTGCGGCCCGAATACCTTGTACCCGGTCATACACGTCCCATCTTCGGTGAAAATCAAATTTTTGAAACCCTTACAAATTACCGTGATGCCATTCAGTTTGTCCACGACCAGACCATAAGGGGCATCAATCAGGGCCTGACCCCTCAGGAAATCGTTGAGCAGGTAAAACTACCGCCCCATCTGGCCGCTCAGCCCTATCTTCATGAATATTACGGGACCGTGGAGTGGTCGGTTAAAGCAATTTTCGACGGATACCTGGGGTGGTTTGGCGGAAATGCCACCACGCTTTTCCCCCTGCCGATAAAAGAACGGGCCAGGCGGTTTTCAGATCTTGCAGGCGGAAATCATGCCCTGCTGGAACAGACCCGAAAAGCGGCGCAAAATGGCGACCACCAATGGGTTCTGGAGCTTTCCGATCAACTCATCGCCCTGGAACCGGACCTTGCAGAAGCCCGTGACCTCAAATCCGCCGCCCTGACTGCACTTGGTGAAAAGCAAATCGCTGCAACCGCCCGAAACTACTACCTGACACAGGCCCTGGAGGTATCCAGGAGGCTTGAAATCGGTCAGATCCAGGTGAAAAACAAAGACATGGTCCACAGCATACCGCTTGACTCCATTTTCAGCGGCATGGCGGTGAGGCTTAATCCGGTAAAAAGCGCAGATGTGGATCAAATCGTCGGCTTCCGTTTTCCGGATACCGGCGAGGCGTATACGATTCATGTCAGGAGGGGGGTTGCTGAAGTCCGGCCGCAATTTCCGGAAAATCCCGAGATCACCGTAACAATAAATTCTTATATCTGGAAAGAAATAGGGGCGAAAATGCGCAACCCTGCTGCTGCCCTGGTAAAGGGAGATATAAAAATAGACGGCGGCATGATTAACCTGGTTAAATTTATGGGGCTCTTTGAGACGAACTAGTGTCCATCCTTGAATCCCTTTTGGACACTATTGAAATATCATATCCCGCTTAATACTCTGGGGATCCATACGTTTAAAGGCCGATCCCCTGTGTCTTTGTATGACCGGGTGGTCTAATTCTTCTGCATTTCCATTTAAATAATCGATCAGCATCAGATCTGCCGTTTCGTAATCGGAAACCCCTATCTGGTCAAAATCACTGGCGGTAATGCCCAGACCATCCGTGGGTATGGCATCAATGCATTGCTGCAATGCGCCGGCCCTGTCTTCTGCGCCCGCCTTCCTGTACACATCGACCAGAAATCGGGCAAGGCCGTAGACCTCTGTTTTCCACAGATACTGGAGAAATCCGTAATTGCCCACATCCCCATGGAGTGTCCAGAAGCCCAGCAACAGCTCGGTATAGTTGTCAGTGGATAACACCATGCCCTTTTCAACATGCGCCAGATCAAAAAGATATGTCATCCTCACCCGTGCCTTGAGATTCCCCCTCCGGATCTTTTCTTCAGTCGAATCGTCGTCCCTGCGCCCGGTTCCTGTAACCAATTCCCCATAAAGATTCAGATAGGCTGCCGTAAGATCTTTTGATTCAAATTGATCACAAAACGCATCCCCTATCCTGCGGGCGCTCTCCAGTTCCCGGGCTGTGTTTGTCTCAATCGGAATGCTCCGCCCGATCAAATTCACGCCCGGCATCTCCTTAAGCGCCTCAAACGCCAGCGCACAGGTCAACGCGCTGTCAATGCCGCCTGAGATACCCACCACCAATGATTTAAGGGTCTTGTTTTTAATAAGGTATTGGCCGGCGATCCTTGTTATATTGGTAAACATTTTCTCATAGTCTGTTGAAATCGGTTGCATGTTACCCCTTATTGCGCCATTCCAGCGTTCATCCATTGCTGGAAACAGCTATTAATAATGTCAGACCTGCCCCCGCCCCATCATGACAAATCAACGCCCTGCACAGGTCATGAAAGATTCCTCTAGTTTTTTCAATTATCCCCGCAGTGTCAAGACCTTTTTGTTAAAAAAAACGAACTTGACGGCATACAAGGTGTTGCCAAACGTTTTTTCATGCGATATAGACTCTGTCAGAATGCATTAACCGGTCCATCCATAAATAGCTATTTTCCCCGATGTCGGTGTTGGGCTAAAAGGTTACCCCAAAAAAAGCTTATTGAACCAATTCGGGCCAGTATCTTGCCTAATGATAAAAAGTGTATATGTTAACAAACAGGTCGGCCGTAAACGGCAAATAATAACCCTTTAATTGTGCAGGGATATGACAGCCCTGGGGATGAGGTGAAACATGAAAAAAAATGCTCTTATTATGACGGTGTTATTGTTTTTTGTTGTATCTTCGGCATGGGCAGCAGAATCAACAGAGATAAAGGATGTGGCGATAGAGGGGACGATTCAGGGATTAAACTGCATCTCCACCGGCAAGACCTGTCCGGTCGGCAGGGAAGATCCCCTGGTTGCGACTGAGCGATTTTTTGTACTCTATACCAAAGATACTGATTTTTATATGGTGCCGAACATGGATCGCGCAGTCCTGGCAAGACATATCAATGAAATTGTCCGAATCTCCGGAAAGCTTCATGTGAAGTATAAATCCATAAATGCAAAGAAATTTGAGGTATTGAAAGACGGAAAATGGGTAAAAACATGGCCGTATCCCATGAGTGATATGAATGTCGGTGTCGGCGGCATGCCGTTTCTGAATTAAAGATATGGCGGTCAACGCCGGGATTTTCTCTCAATGATAAAAATAAAAGGCTAAAGGGTGCGCAATCCTTTAGCCTTTTATCTAATGCCCCCTTTTCAAAATTCGTTAATCCGGGTTGCGCTCATAGTTCGAAACATAAAAATCATCAATAATTCCAGTGGATTTTAGCTTTTCGCCATAGTTTCGAGCCGATTGTTTATCAGGGAAATGAGAAATTCGGACCTGATACCATATTCGTTTCGCCCCTTCAGCTTCGGTCCAAAATGCATCTATATTTTGTTTCTTCAACTGACGCACCACCCTTTTGGCATATTCGGATTTTTGATAAGCAGCGACCTGTATGGTAAAGCGGTCGTTTGCCTGACGGGTGACGGCCCTATCGACAGGTTCACTGATGCGTGTGATGCGGGTGCGTGTTTTTACAAGATGATTGATCGTATTGACAATAAAAATGATGACGACGAAAATCAGAACTGATGAAACAACCCACTTGAAAACCTTTTTGACCTGTACGAACCTCTGAATGAGACCCATGAACTGCCGGGTGTGGTCCCTCCCCCGGCGAATCGATTGTTTTACTGAATTTATGATAAACCCGATAAACTGTTTTATGGAACGCCTCAAGAACAGGCCTCTCCGGTCCACCCCGGCATCCGGCGGTCTTGTCATCCACGGATCAAATTCTTCACACATCTGTTCGATCACTTTCTCATCCATCCCCTGGAGATGCCTTCGGGCCGATTGCAATAGAAGTTGGTTCTCCCCGGTCTGGTGAACCCTTCGGACACAGGCTGCGATGCCTTGCAGCAAACCTTGATTTTCCTTTTGCCCGTTCAATGCCTTAAGGTAAACCTGAAGCGCCCACTCATCCATACGTCTTTGATCCAGAAAAAGACGGGCAAGGTCACCTGCCATGGCATCCCCATTTTTATCTGCGCCGGCCATTACCCGGCGGTATGTCTGAAGGGCCTGAAAGTCAGATCGGTGGGCGGAAAGATACAACCGGGCCAGCAGCTTTTGGACATCCAGATGGTCTGCCTGGGCCTCACCGATAGCCCCTGCCAGAGAATGATATTCCTCCTTGACTTCCTTCCGGCCGATCATCTGCTGCAGCCAAATTTCAGCCGCCTCTCTGTCCTGGGGGACCCTCTTGAGATAAGATATGACATAAATTTCCGATTCCCTGTTTTCTCCGGCCCGCGCCAGGTAAAACCGCGCTATTTTGGACAGAAGCAGGACTGTTTTTTTTCTTCTGCCCATGGGGGATATCAAAAAACTGTCAAACAGGGCAGCAGCTCTGCCGTATGTTTTTTGAGCCGCTTCATAGCCTCCTGCCACCTCCCAGGCCCCGGCTTCGGAAATCAAACGGTTGACCAGGAACAGCCCCAGGTGGTTCATTAAAAAACCAGCCCCAAAAAAGAATGTGCCCCAGATCACCCCGGCCATCATCAGAGTGGGTGTCTGTCCGATGCCTGAAGGGAATACAGATACCACCAGAAGGCATGCGCCTCCCCCCAGAAAAACCGCCGCCCAGATACGAAGGGCGGTATGTCTTACCATTTGCAGCATGTCAGTATCTCATCCCCCCTCCTCAGGTGTCACTAAAACCGTTGGTCAACCCCAAATCCCTATCTTAATCTGACTCTTACTCTTAATCTTACTCTTACTCTTAATCATGATCTAAATTGGATTAAGAGCAAGAATGACGTTCAAGTAATTTAGATTTCATGCCTTAGCCACTTCACACTTATCGGTTTCGGCAAGCAGGCAC
>JAUXCK010000287.1 GCA_030618925.1 Desulfobacteraceae bacterium | reverse complement strand
CATCGATCCTGAAATACTCATCCATGGGTTTGTCATTAACGATGATGTCGCCCTTGCCAGGTGTCATCCACGTTCGTGCAACAGCTCTTTTGCGTTTGCCGGTTGCATAAAAAACGTTACTTTTTTCCATAAAGAACCCCAAAAAATATTAGGTTTTAAAATTCAAGCACTTCGGGCGCCTGTGCAGCATGGGGATGTTCGTCGCCTTTGTAGACTTTTAGCTTTTTAATCATCTGCCTGCCAAGCCTGTTATTGGGCAACATCCCTTTTACGGCAAAACGGATAATATCCTCAGGTCTCTTTTCCAATAATTTTCCTGCTGTTATGGATTTAAGACCCCCCATGTACCCGCTGTGCCGATAATAGGTTTTCTGGTCCCATTTTCTGCCTGTCAGCACGATCTTCTCAGCGTTGATCACAATGATCGAATCCCCCATATCCACATGAGGGGTATAGAGTGGATTGTGTTTTCCTTTGAGACGATGGGCAATCTTTGAAGCAATTCTTCCAAGAACCGCACCTTCCACATCAACAATATACCATTTGTCCTTGTTATCAGACGTTTTTGCACTATATGTGTATTTTTTCACAGCATGTCACTCCTTTTGATCAAATTAACCTGATATATTTAATAAATAGATCGCAAGCTGTCAAGAAAAAATATGGCTTTTAACTAAGTTTTTGGGTATTGTTTGACTTCCCGGGCAGTTTCCAATATATCCAGTTTGTCTTTTAATCACAAAATTAGATAGTTAGGGATGACTATGGAACAAATAGAAGTTGAAATAAAATTCTTTTTAACCGACATGGGCAGCACACGGGACCGGATCGTTCAACTTGGGGCAGAATGCAGGGGACGGTCGTTTGAATCCAACATCCGCTATGAAGATGCCGGCAAAAATCTGATGAAAAACAGATCCCTTTTGCGGCTGCGAAGAGACTCGAAAATAACCCTGACGCATAAATCAGAACTGCCCGACCGGAATCATGACTTTAAAATACACAGGGAACTGGAAGTTGAGGTGAGTGATTTCAGCACCATGAACAACATCCTTGAATCCATCGGGTTCTGCAAGGAACAGGTGTATGAAAAATGGCGTGAAACATTCGTTCTTAACGGCATGGTGTTGTGTCTGGATACCATGCCGTTCGGTGATTTTCTTGAAATCGAGGGGGAGGGGCAGCATATGAAGGCCCTGTCAGACAAAATCGGTCTTTTGTGGGACAACCGGATACGATCCAGCTACATTGCTTTGTTCGAAGAGGTGAAGCAAGAACTTGATCTGCCGTTTTCAGACATTACCTTTCACAATTTTAAATCAGTGGCCTTAGCCCCTTCTCAATTTTTTAACCCTGAAAAAGATCCTGGCCCCTCACTTAAATCTTAATGCTCGGCTTTCGAACTTTTCTTTTTTTTGTCGAATACCCTGTTTGTTGAATAAGCAACTGACGCATTTAAGAGTCCGCCATTCTCAACAACAAGATTTTTACAGATAACCGAACCGGCACAACTCCCTGTCGATAGAATAATCAATTCTTCTGATGCCCTGACTTCGCCCTCAAATATGCCCCCGATCGTCAAACTGACGACATCGGTATCGGCAAAAACAGAGCCCTCCTCCGCGATGACAATTTTTTTCCCGGAAAGGGAGCCCTTAACACTTCCCCGTATGACCAGATTTCCTTCACTGGAAATCGTCCCGTCAATTTTCAACCCTTTGTCAATAATGGATAAATTTTGCGAATTGTTTTTCACGATGCATCTCCTGAGAAGAATTTAAAATACAAGAACCTCCTGGGCCATCATGGGGAAAGGAAGAAGGCCTAATGCATAATGACCTGTTCTTCCCTCTCTTCCACACGCTCCTTTTCCTTCGACATTTCTGTTGTCCCTGTGGTAGTGATTTTTTCCTTTTTGACATGACGCCGGGTCTCAACTATTTTTATTGTCAGCGGACGGGTTTCCTCGAACAACATGTTCCCCTCCGGACCATATACATAAATAGAAACTATTTTAAATCTCTCCGGCTTCATCTGACGCTGAACTTTAAAAGATATCGTCTTATATCGGGAAATTTTAAAGTACTGCCCTTTTTTTATTTCGTCTGGCCTGCCGTCGACCAGGGAAGCAGACGGAATCGTAAACCATCCCTTTTGATTCCCTTCATTCCCTTTCAAAATGATAAAAATATACCCCGCTACGGTGCTGAGATCGCTCTTCTTATTTCTAACGGTCAAGTTCACCCTGAGCAGATTGTCCGGAACCTCATGGGTAATGGTCAAATCTTTTACCAGGACACCTGCAACATCGCCGGGCGGATTCAATGGTTTTGATTTTTTCGAATTTCCTTGAGGCGTGTCTCCCCTGGATGTACTTTTCCCGGCCATTTTATCGGCAGAGGCCGTATCCGGGGGACGGGCCGCTTTCTCCTTCTTTTTTTTTATCCCCGGAAACCCATATTTTGACTCAGCCAAAACCACCCGGGCCATAAGGATATCCAACTCATACCGCAAAGATTTTATCCGTTCTTCGGACTGTTTCAGCCGGCTCTGCATTGCCCTGGTTTTGGCTGACCCTGTCATATAGAACGACAGAAAAGTAATTGAAACTCCCAGGGAGACCATGAGCAATACGATCAAACCCATCGCAAACGGCTTAAGCCATTTAACCGTAACCATCTTCCCGTGGTCATCGACAAACAAGATCTGCCAGTGCCTGCTCATTCTAGTGCGAGCCGATTTGGCCGATCCGGTTAACTCTTTTTCCTTTTCTCTCGATGGTTCTTCCATTTTCCGCCTTCGCGTTTCAGCAGCAACCGCTATTTTGATTTTCGAGATTCACCCAACCCCAGATGCTGATACGCAGACGGTGAGGCCTTTCTACCGGACGACGTCCGTATCAACAACCCTATTTTTAATAAAAATGGTTCGACCACATCCACAAGGGTATCGGTCTCCTCCTGCAGTGTGGCGGCGATCGCCTCTATGCCGACGGGTCCGCCCTGGTAATATTCAATAATGATGTTCAGGTAACGGCGGTCCAGATTTGTCAACCCGATGTCATCTACCCCTTCAAGGGTCAATGCAGCGCCTACGGTCCCGGCATTGATCACGCCGTCAGCCCGAACCTGAGCATAGTCCCTCACTCTTTTTAAAAGCCGGTTGACGATTCTGGGTGTTCCTCTTGACCGGCCGGCAAGGGCGTCTGCGCCGTCATCGCTGATTTCCAATTCAAGCAAAGCTGCTGAACGCCGAACAATTTTTATCAGATCTTTTTCACTGTAAAAATCAAGGCTTCTGAAAATGCCAAACCGATCACGCAGCGGGGCCGACAGCAACCCTACCCTTGTGGTTGCACCAACGAGTGTAAACTGTTTGAGGCGATATCTGTGACTCCTGGCATACATTCCCTTGTCAAACACAAAGTCAACTGCAAAATCTTCCATGGCAGGATATAAGAACTCTTCTACTGCCTTGGGCATTCGGTGAATCTCATCAATAAACAACACATCGCCTTCAGAGAGATGCGTCAGGATGCCGATCAGGTCGCCGCCTTTTTCAAGGGCCGGTCCTGATGTGAGGGTTAATGTCTTCTCCATTTCATTGGCGATGATATGGGAAAGTGTGGTTTTGCCAAGCCCGGGCGGGCCGTGGAACAGGACATGGTCCAGGGGTTCCTCTCTTTTTTTTGCTGCCTCAATGGCGATCTCGAGTGTTTCCACCACCCCTGTCTGACCGATATAATCGGACAGGGTCCTGGGCCGCAAAGAAAGGACTTCCGGTTCCTTGTCCACCGGAAGCTTTTCATCCGAAAGGATTCCTTTCATTTCAGAAGAAAAAGTAAGCACATCATCTGCCATCAGGGGACCTCGCTGCGAAGCACTTCATCAAAAAGCGCTTCAGGAGTTGAAATCGATTCATTGCGTTCCAGGGCCTGGGCAATCAATAGTTTTGCCTCACCACCCTTGTGACCCAATTGATTCGTCAGCACATCCATGACCTGACTGATAAAATCATCCTTTATCGGAATGTCGGTTTCCTCACCTTTTCGAATCAGGACGAATTTCCCGACTTTGCCTTCAAGCGTGGCGATGATTTTCTGTGCGGTCCTCGATCCGATTCCCTTTAACTGTTTCAGACGGCCTGCTTCTCTGCATTCAATCGCCCTGGCAATCTCCCGAATCGGTATTGTCATGGCTT
Organism: Desulfobacteraceae bacterium; assembly: GCA_030618925.1. Classification (GTDB taxonomy): domain Bacteria; phylum Desulfobacterota; class Desulfobacteria; order Desulfobacterales; family SURF-7; genus JAUXCK01. Next base: position 380 of record JAUXCK010000287.1, on the reverse strand, counting down.
TCACAGCCTTTAACGGGCCAATCGCTTCTACAGAAATAAACAGCTGAAAAAATTCCTTTTCCGCTTCAAGGTTAAATCCGATCAAAACCGGCTTCGGCTGCCGCTCTGTCTGGTGATAATAGATATACAGGGAAATCTGATCATCGGTGCGCCTGCTGTTCAGGCTCTCCATGACAAAAGCGGGTAAAAGAACCTCATAGCCCACATGATTGACAAGCAGGAGAATGCGGTCCGCATCCTTTTTCAACAATTCGCCTTCAAGATAACCGATCATTTTTTTATCTAACCACTTTATATTTGACCAATTTTATTCTTATATACTCAAGTTTCGCACCCCAAAACTCGACAAAACATGTAAACGGCAAGGATGGGGTTTATTT
>JAUXCK010000257.1 GCA_030618925.1 Desulfobacteraceae bacterium | reverse complement strand
CCTACATGTAATTATCTGTAATTTATTACTTTGTTAAAACTTATATATTTATGAGGTTAGTATATTTCCTTCTCAAATGTCAACGATTGATAAGACAAGGATTGACGGGTTATCAATGCTCCAGAACATCCGTTTGAAAGATGAGCAGATACCGATACTGATTTTATCTGCGAAAACCGCGGTCGAAGATAAGGTTAAGGGGCTGACATACGGTGTGGATGATTATATGACGAAGCCTTTTAACCTTGAGGAGTTTTTGTTAAGGGTCGAGAGATTGCTGACCAGAACTTCCTGGCACCGGGGGGGGGTGGATATCAATCATGCAGAAACATTTTCATCACTCAAAACCTATTCCTTCGGGAAGAACCGGATCGACTTCAGCCGGTCCACCGCTTATTGCGCCGCTGGAAAAATCATATTGACAGAACAAGAAATAAAGTTGCTAAAACTCTTTATTGCCAATAAAGGGAAGCCCCTCTCACGGAAAAAGCTTTTGGAGATCGGTTGGGGGTATGCCGGGCTGACATCAAGCCGGACGGTGGACAATTTTATTGTACGGCTGCGAAAATATTTTGAGGACGATCCAAAGAGACCGGTTTATTTTAAGAGTTTGAGGTCTGTGGGGTATGTTTTCGACCATGAATGACCGGTGTGCATCCATAAAATAGCTATTTATGGATGTACACTATTTAAATATGCGCATTTAAAACTGCATCAAGCTGTTCCATATATCCGAGGAAAAAGTGATCGGCCCCGTCAATTTCAATTAAATTTGCATCTTCGTTCCACCCGGGGAGCAGTTTTCGGATCATGTCAACAGGTGCGATATCATCCAGGCGGCCACTGACAATCAAATGCAGAGACGGAAGCGGGCCGATGGATGTGAAATCTATAAGCCCCACAGGCGGTGATACCATGACCGCCCGTTCAATTTTAGCGCCTTCACTGATCGCCAGGGCGTTCACCCATGCACCAAAAGAATAGCCTGCAAGGGAAAGATAATCGATTCCCATCTCTCCAAGGGTTGAAAGTGCTGCCAGAACATCTGCCTGTGCCCCGATGCCGTCATTGAAATTGCCCTGGCTGTTGCCTGTTCCCCTGAAGTTGATCCTCAGGGTTGAGTATTCTTTCATCTGATAGGCCCGTGTCAGGGATGCCACTATCATATTATACATATCCCCACCATAAAGGGGATGAGGGTGGGTGATCACCACCCCTTTTTCACCTGCGCCTTTTTCGAGCAGCCCCTCAATTTGAAGGCCGCCCGACTGGATCGTTATCCTTTCTGCCATGGGATCACATCACTCCTTTGAGGACCTCAATTATTTCTTTTCCAAATTCCTTTGTCTGCCAGTTTTTGATCCCCGGCACGCTTTTAAATTCTTCGAGATTCTTTGGTTTCTGAATGGAAATAGATATCATAATGTTTTTGTTGAACAGGATGGGCGGATCAATATCAAGGTCCTTTGATTTTTTATCCCGCCACTTTTTAAGTGCTTTTACCCTGGCAGGAACAGCTGGATGCATCGCAGGGGTTCGGGTGCGGGGATAGAGCGGTAATTTTTTTTCCGGCTGTCTCAAGACTTTTTTGACCCGGGTCATAATGGGCTCGCCGTACATGCTGATTTGTGTCGGGCTGAGTGCCCCTGTTTCTTTGAGTTGCCTGAGATTTACTGGTTTTTGCCTGGCCATGGTCAATAGAGAACGATTTAAAAGGATTTTAAACACCGGCCTGTTTTTTTTCTCAGCCTCTTTTATTCTGAACTGCAATAAGGCTTCGAGTACGCCGAGACTGCACCGGTCAAGACGACCCGCCCCCCTGAGCTTTAAAAAAAGGGGGTCGCCATCCGACAACACCGGCCGGACGTTGCTTAAATATTGACATTCCTCAGAGACCCATGACAGCCGGCCTTTTTGCCGGAGTTCCTTTTCCAGGATTTTTGCCAGAGAATTAAGATGAAATACATCTCTGGCTGCATAATCCGTCATGACCCCGGGCAAAGGCCTCATGGACCAGTTTTTTTTTTGAAATTTCTTATCAAGATGAATATCAAAGCGTTGTTTTAATACCGCATTCAGACCTGTTTCCCTGATGCCCAGAAACCGGCAGGCGAGTTCCGTGTCAAACAGATTGTTGATATGGATGCCAAAGTCCCTGTACAGGGAGCGAATGTCAAAATCTGCGCCATGAAGAATTTTTTTTATGCCCGGGTTTGCAAAAAGAGGTTTCAACGGCGATAATCGTTTTATTTTTAATGGGTCGATCACCAGCGCGACCTTTGGGGAAGCAATTTGTATCAGGCAGACCTTTTCTTTGAAATTGAACATCGAGTCTGCTTCTACATCAACAGAAATAACTTTTTCCAATTCAAGGCGTTTGGCTGTTTTTTTGAGGTCGGCATCTGTTTCGATGAGATCATAGGTGTGATTGGGGGCGTCCTTTGTCATATTCTGTTAAATCTTCCTTTTTCCCTTGACCCGTCGGGTCATTTTTTCTAAATTTATAATTTTAATCGTTTCGTTGAGACCATAACCTTATTGAAATTCTTAAACTTTCCGGTGACTGATCTATGATTAACATAACACTTCCTGATCAAAGTATAAAGCATTTTGAGGGTTTGCCCACGGGAATGGATGTGGCGAAAAGTATCTCAGAGGGATTTGCCAGGCATTGCGTGGCAATGGAGTTGAATGATTCTCTTTGTGATTTAACCCAACCCATTTCGGAAGATTCCCATGTCAGATTCATAACAAGAGATGACGAAAAAGGGCTTGACATCCTTCGCCACAGTTCCGCCCATGTGATGGCCCAGGCGGTGCAGACGCTTTTTAAAGATGCAAAACTGACCATCGGACCGGTCGTAAAGGACGGATTCTATTATGACATCGATATGGAGCCGGTGTCAGCGGAAATTTTTCCAAAAATCGAAGCTGAAATGAAAAAAATGATAAAGGCGAAGCTCCCTTTTCAGCGCAGGGAAGTGTCCAAAAAAGAGGCACTGGAATTCTATAGGGACGACCCCTATAAACGCGAAATCATCTCAGAGCTTGAAGAGGGGACCCTCTCATTATATTCCCAGGGCGAATTTACGGATTTATGCCGGGGACCCCATCTGCCCCATACAGGCATGATAAAGGCGTTTAAATTGATGAAGGTTTCCGGCGCTTACTGGCGGGCGGACCAATCCAGAGATCAGCTTCAGCGGATCTACGGCACAGCTTTTTTTGACAAAAAGGCGCTTAAAAAATATCTTAATTTTCTTGAAGAGGCCCGAAAGAGGGACCACCGAAAAATTGGTACCGCCCTGGATCTGGTCAGTTTTCATGAAGAGGCGGCAGGCATGCCGTTTTTTCATGCCAAGGGCATGGAGATCTGGAATGCACTCCTCGATTACTGGCGGGTTGAACACAGGGCCGCCGGGTATGTGGAGACCAAAACACCCATTCTGCTCAACCGGTCGTTATGGGAAAAAAGCGGGCACTGGGACAATTACCGGGAAAACATGTACACCTCGGTGATTGATGAATCCGAATATGCCATAAAACCCATGAATTGCCCGGGCGGCATGATGCTGTTCAGCGAAAAACAGCATTCTTATAAGGATTTTCCTTTGCGGGTGGCTGAAATCGGTCTGGTACACCGGCACGAGTTGAGCGGCGTCCTGTCGGGCCTGTTCAGGGTAAGGGCGTTTCATCAGGATGACGCCCATATTTTCATGACCCCGGAGCAGATCGAGCCTGAAATTCTCGCGATTTTAAAACTTGCGGAGCGGATGTACGGCACCTTTGGGCTTGGTTTTCGCCTGGAGCTTTCCACCAGACCGGAGAAATCAATCGGAACCGATGAGCAGTGGGAAAGATCCACAGCAGGGTTGATCGCAGCGCTCGATGCTTACGGTATGGCATACCAGATCAACGAAGGGGACGGCGCTTTTTACGGCCCGAAAATTGACATTCACATTGAAGATGCCCTTGAAAGAACATGGCAGTGCGGAACGATTCAGCTGGATATGAATATGCCTGACCGGTTTGATCTGTCCTATATTGGAAGCGACAATGAAAAGCATCGCCCCATCATGATTCACAGGGTTGTTTATGGATCCATCGAACGGTTTTTTGGGATACTGATAGAACATTTTGCCGGGAAATTTCCCCTTTGGATGGCACCGACACAGGCCATTATCCTGCCCATAAATGACGAACTGGCATCTCCTGCAGGTGAACTTAGATCAGCGCTGGGAAGGGCCGGACTTCGTGTTGACATTGATACCCGAACCGAGAGCCTGAATAAAAAAGTCCGCGATGCACAGATTCAAAAAATTCCGTTGATTTTGACCTATGGTGAAAAGGAGAGGCAGTCCGGGAATCTGGCGGTAAGAACCCTTGACGGCCAGGTCAAATTCGGTGTCACCCGGGAAGATTTTTTAAATCGTGTTCACGACCATGTTCGAGACAGAAAAATTGAATTGGATATTTTTTAATTTAAATGAACAGACATCACCATTTGATTTTTTACTGGCTTCCGGTTTTCGTATTTTGGGGTCTTATTTTTTTTCAATCCTCCTTTCCGGCGTCTGAATCGATTCCTGCCCTTCCGTTTATGGACAAGCTCCTCCATTTTATCGCCTATGCATTTCTCGGGGCGATGATGTTGAGGGCTCTGCGGCTTCGGTTTTCAGGCAACCGGTTCATGCTCGGAATGATGCTCAGCATTGGTTTGTCCACCCTTTACGGAATCAGTGATGAATTCCATCAGTCGTTTGTTCCCACAAGAAGCGCAGAGCTTGCAGATGTAACGGCCGACATGCTGGGCAGTATTTTCGGCGTCTTTTTATACCGGTATGCCCTGAACCGATATTTTTCATCCTATCCCTATCATTCCCGCCTGGATAAGGTTGCAAACTACATTTAACAGCGAATGTCGAATGTCCAATGTCGAATATCGAATGTCGAAGGAAGGG
>JAUXCK010000177.1 GCA_030618925.1 Desulfobacteraceae bacterium | reverse complement strand
GTCAAACAATTGATCGTGGACACGGCCTATAATGAAACCGACTACATTCTTATGAGCATCGGTGATCCGGTCCGGGCCATTCGAAATGCAAAAACTCAGAAAATACTTGAAATTGAGAAAAATGAAGGAGCGGAAGGCATTATCAAGCTCATGAATGAAACTTATGGTGACCATCAATCCTTTGGAGGACCGTCTGAAATGAATACAGGAGATCTTGACGAGGGCATCCTTCCCCTGGGGATGGTGAGTGGAAGAATAAAAGACATCAAACCGGTAAAACAGATTATAGACGACATTGTGGCTGAGGCGGATGAGGTGATCAACAAGCTGTCTCAAAGGAAGTATTTAAAAGCATAATACAAAGGAGAGAAAAAAGTGAAAACAAGACTGACAGAAATGCTGGGGATCAAATACCCAATCATATGCGGTGGCATGATGCGGCTGGCGTATCCACCGCTGTGCGCGGCTATCTCTAATGCCGGCGGTCTCGGCAACCTCACATCTGCCATGTATAAGGATAAGGCGGAATTAAAGGCAGCGATCCAGGAAGTAAGAGAACTCACGGATAAGCCGTTTATCGTAAATGTCACGCTGCTCCCGGGCATTGTCCACGGACCGGAGCAATACAGGGATTATTTTGAAACCTGTGCAGAAGAAAAGGTGCCGGCCATGGAAATCGGCGGGACACCGCTGAACCGTTATGAAGATGGAAAGTTTTTTAAAAAGCTGAAAGATGCCGGCGTCAAACTGTTTCATAAGGTGGGTGCGGTAAAACATGGTAAACATGTGGCAGCAGCCGGATATGACGGTATCATCGCCGCCGGAGTGGAAGAGGGCGGACACCCTTTAAACGAAAATGTGGCCACCACCGTATTAACCCCCAGGATGGTCGAAGAGGTGGATATCCCGGTCATCACCACAGGTGGAATGGTCAATGGAAGGAGCCTTGCAGCGGCGCTTTGTTTGGGAGCGGAAGGCATCCTTATGGCGACGCGTTTTATCAACACCCATGAATGTAAGGTTCATGACAAAATTTATCAAGAAATGATTAACCGGCAGGAAAACGACACTGTTTTATACGGAAATACGATTGGCCTCCAGGGCCGGGCACTGGTCAACGATTCTATCCGGAAGGTCATGGAAGTAGAAGCCAGGGGCGGCGGGCTGGATGAAATCCTGCCGCTCATTTCCGGTCAATACGGCGACCAGATCTGGCTGGAGGGAAAGGTGGATACCGGTTTGATACCAGTGGGCCAGTCCATCGGTCTGATCCATGATATTGTATCCTGCAAGGAATTGCTTGATCGAATAGTCACTGAAGCGGAAGATGTGTTGTCTGAAAATAAAGCAAGATTCGAGTGAAAGAGAAAAGCATGAAAAGTGCACAGGCACACCCCTGACGGGATGAGGTAATTAGCCGGGATGGACACCAACTATAATGTCAATCTCCACGAATAAAAAGGAGGGAAATTATGAAGATCCAGGCAGCAGTAGCCCCGGAGACCGGGAAACCTTTTCAGATTGAAGAACTGGAACTGGAAGACCCCCGTTCCGATGAAATCCTTGTCCGGATTGTGGGGACGGGGTTATGTCATACAGATATGCTTTTTAAGGATCACATGCCCATCCCTTTGCCGGCAGTTTACGGTCATGAAGGTGCAGGGGTTGTTGAACAGGTCGGTGAAAATGTGTCTTCCCTGAAACCGGGTGATCATGTGGTCCTCAGTTATAATTCCTGCGGCAAGTGTAATACCTGTCTAAAAGGCATGCCGTTTTATTGTCAAAATTTCATCGGGCTTAATTACGGCGGTGCGCGGGGAGACGGGAGCATGCCGATCACCAGGGATGGGGTCCCTCTTTATGGGTGTTTTTTCGGCCAGTCTTCATTTGCAACCCACTCCCTCGCGAATGAGCGAAATGCGGTCAAGGTACCTGAAGATATTCCCTTAGAATTACTGGGTCCCCTTGGTTGCGGTTTTTTAACCGGCGCAGGTACGGTGATGAATGCCCTGAAAGTCAGAGCCGGCTCCTCCATTGCCGTTTATGGCACCGGGGCGGTGGGATTGAGTGCAGTAATGGGTGCAAAAGCAGCCGGATGCACTGTTATTATTGGTGTCGATATCAAGGAAAATCGCCTCGAGCTTGCAAGGGAGCTCGGGGCCACCCATACAATTAATTCTGCTGAAAAAGATCCTGTGGGACAAATCCAGGCCATTACCGGTATTGGTGTTGATTATTCCCTTGAAACCACTGCTGTTCCATCGGTATACCGGCAGGCATTTGAGAGTCTTGAGCCCACAGGCGAATGCGTTTTACTGGGCGCGCCTCCCATCGGCACTGAGGTGACATTTGATATGCAGTCGTTTCTCACCGGTAAAAAAACGAGAGGGGTTATTGAGGGAGACAGCATCCCCCAGGAGTTTATTCCAAAAATGATTGAGCTCTATCGGCAAGGCTTATTCCCTTTTGATAAACTGGTGAAGTCCTACCCTTTGGAGGATATCAATAAGGCGGTGGAGGATTCAGAAAAGGGGGTGACCATAAAGCCCGTCATACGATTCGACAGTTAGGATCTAAAACGGGAGATGCTTTCTTAGAAAAATGATCACAAAGGAGCTTCCATGGATATAGATTTAAAAGATCCAAAAACAAAAGCGCTTTTCGAGTTTTACGGCAAAGAGGGGGAGAAGGATTTTGAGGGCGCTTATCTTTATATGAAGTATCTATATGAATTTGTTTCAATTATCTTTCAGGGCATGGGAAAACCGCCGATTCCGGAGCTGGCGAAAGTGGAGCCTGAAGTATTGCAAAAAATATTTTCCAGGCTGGCTGATGTTGCTTCCGGTTACGGCAGTAATGAGACCAGTATATATCATTCAAAAGTATTGAAGCTGGAGGATGCGGAAAAACTCGTTACCCAGAAGGTGGATGTACACATTGATGTTCCGGAGACTATTGTACCGTTTAAACTGGCCAAAGATGTGATTCTAAACACTCCGGATGCCATCGCAGTGGGCACATGTCCGTGCCGGAAAGCGAACCCGGAATCTTCCTGTATGCCGGACCCCATGGAAGCGTGTATGTTTCTGGGTGACCCCCATGCATCTTTTATTGTCGAGCACAATCCAAAGTTCAGGAAAGTGACACAGGAAGAGGCGGTTGAGATTTTGGAAGACTGCCATAAACGGGGGTTCGTGCATTGTGCCTATTTTAAAAAAGATATGGGGAGCCGCCTTTACGCCATTTGTAACTGCTGCAGCTGCTGCTGCGCATCGTTAAAGGGCCTTGAATTGGTTCACAACGGTTTAACCGATTTTGCCAGTGTGGTGTCTTCCGGTTACTTAGCGGTTGTGGGTGATGACTGCATTGGATGCGGGGACTGCATAGATTACTGCAACTTTAATGCGATCTCAATGGACGAGGGCGAATCTGTGGCGGTAATAGACCTGAAAAGGTGCATGGGATGCGGCGTTTGTGAAGGAGGCTGTTCTTCAGGTGCCATTACCCTGCGAAAAGAGCCTTCCAAGGGCGGTGTCCTGGATGTGGAGGCGCTTAAAAAACTGGCGGGATAGTTTGCTTTTTTACTTCTTTAAATTTCTCAACAGCAAAGTCCAGGTCTTCTTCTGAATGCGCGGCAGACACCTGAACCCGGATGCGTGCTTTACCTTTGGGGACAACCGGGAAGAAAAATCCCACAACATAAACCCCTTTTTCCAGCAGCTGCGCGGCCATTTTTTGGGCAAGGACCGAATCACCAAGCATGATCGGTACAATCGGGTGTTCACCCGGAATCACATCAAATCCGGTTTGCGCAATTTTATCCCTGAAAACCATTGTATTTCTGTGAAGCCTGTCCACGCGTTCTGTGGATGACGAGACAATGTCCAGCGCCTTTAGTGCAGCTGTAACAACAGCCGGGGCAAGGCTATTGGAAAAAAGATAGGGACGGGAACGCTGCCGCAGTAAATCGATGATTTCCTGTCTGCCGGAAGTAAAGCCGCCGCTGGCCCCACCCAGGGCTTTTCCCAATGTGCCGGTAATGATGTCAACGGATCCCTGGCAGCTGCAGTATTCCGGCGTGCCTCTGCCGGTTTTGCCAATAACACCGGTGGCATGAGAATCATCAATCATCACCGTTGCATCGTATTTTTCGGCAAGGTCGCATATGTGTTTAAGATCGGCAATAATGCCGTCCATGGAAAATACACCGTCTGTGGCAATCAAGCGGAAACGCATGTTCTGTGTTTCCTTGAGCTTTACTTCCAGATCCGCCATATCATTGTTGCGATACCGGCAGCGCCGGGCTTTGCACAAACGGATTCCGTCAATCACACTGGCATGATTTAACTCGTCACTGATGACAACATCTTCATCCGTGAAAAGTGTCTCAAACAATCCGCCATTGGCATCAAAACATGAACTGTAGAGAATCGTGTCCTCCGTTCCCAGGAAGTCTGATATCTTATTTTCAAGCGCTCGATGAATCTGCTGGGTTCCGCAGATAAATCTTACGGATGACAACCCGTTTCCCCATCGATCCAGGCCTTCCTTGGCGGCAGAAATGATGGCAGGGTGATCACTTAGGCCCAGGTAGTTGTTGGCGCACATGTTAAGTACTTCCCGTCCGGAGGACACAGTGATGTGGGCGTCCTGCGGGCTCAAGATGATGCGTTCCTGCTTGAACAATCCTTCATTCTTAATTTTATTTAATTCCTGCCTGATATGCTTCCGCAGGGCGTCTGTCATGTCACCTCCTCCCAGTCCAGAATCACCTTTCCGCAACTGCCGGAATTCATGGCATGGAATCCCTCTTCAAAGAGCGGATACTTCAAGCGGTGGGTTATCACAGGTAAAATATCCAGGCCGGATTGGATCATGGCCGTCATTTTGTACCAGGTTTCATACATTTCCCGGCCATAAATGCCCTTGAGGGTAATGCTGTTAAACACCACCTTGTCCCAGTCAATGACCGTACCGGGTTGTTGGATACCCAAAAGGGCCATTTTCCCGCCGTGACACATCACATCAATCATATCATTTAAAGCCCGGGGGCTGCCCGACATTTCCAGGCCCACATCAAACCCTTCCTTCATGCCAAGTTCCTCGATCACATGGGGAAGTTTTTCTTAAGTCACATTGACGGTGCGGGTGGCCCCCATGCGTCCGGCCAGGTCCAGGCGGAAGGGGTTTATATCGGTCACAACCACATACCTGGCACCCGCATGCCTGGCAATTGCTGCGGCCATGATGCCGATGGGCCCTGCACCTGTGATCAGAACATCTTCTCCAAGCACATCAAAGGAGAGTGCCGTGTGGGTTGCATTTCCCAGGGGGTCGAAGATGGACAATACATCCAGGGGGATATCCGGATCGCAATACCACACATTGGTTTGAGGGATGCTCAGGTATTCGGCAAAACACCCGTCGCGGTTGATGCCGACCCCTGAAGTGTTGGGGCATAAATGCCGACGACCGGCAAGGCAGTTTCGGCAGTGGCCACACACAATATGACCTTCACCACTGACGATATCCCCCTTTTTAAAGTCTCTGACATGATCCCCCACCGCTTCAATGGTGCCCACAAACTCATGACCGATGATCATGGGTGTCTTGATTGTTTTTTGAGACCATGCATCCCAGTTGTAAATGTGAAGATCGGTCCCGCAAATGGCTGTTTTTTTAATTTTGACAAGGCAATCACTCGGGCCTATTTTCGGCTCAGGTACATCTGCCAGCCACAGGCCGGGTTCAGCCCTTTTCTTGACAAGTGCTTTCATCGGTTTTCTTTTTTTTCCATTCCCTCTAATGACAAAATCTTTTGCCCTGTCCTTTATGAAAATGGTCCTGCCCTTTCAATAAGGCTGATGTCCCCGGTGCGGAACGCGTGTCAGCGCCCAAGTCCCACAATATCGTCGCGCTGATTGGGAGGCTGGTAGTCGGCACTGCGATGCAGTGTCAGGCTTTCGCTCGGGCATTGGGCAGCGCAATTGCCGCATCCCAGGCAGTATTCCGGGGTGACAGTGATCCTGTCGTCATCCAGTGTGAGGGCGTCCATCTGGCAGAGGTCTACGCAGATGCCGCATGCTGTGCAACTCTCCTCATCTGCTTTTATCACAAAGTTTGAAGTCACAACCTGCTTCAATCCCCGGTACTGACGCATGCGTTTTAAGAAACTGCAACAGCAGCCGCAGCAGTTGCAGAGGACTATATTATCGCCCAAAAAATTGTTGATGTTGTGAATCAGCCCGAACTGTTCTGCTGCTTTTTGGTTGGTACTACTAAGT